>CAJOOA010000018.1 GCA_905236055.1 Candidatus Gastranaerophilales bacterium
CCGCCCGATTTTTCTTATAAATAAATATATTATACTATTCCTTGTGCCATCATCGCATTTGCGAGCTTTTGGAAAGCAGCTAAATTTGCTCCGGCAACATAATTTTTCGGACATCCGTATTTTTCGGCATTTACTTTACAATCATTGAAAATATTAATCATAATTTTTTCAAGCTTTGCCTCAACTTCTTCAAAAGTATAATAATAACGAATACTGTTTTGTGTCATTTCAATAGCGGAAGTCGCAACGCCGCCCGCATTTGCTGCTTTTGCCGGCGCAACAAGAACACCCTTTTCAAGTAAGTAATCAACTGCTTCCTGCGTTGTCGGCATATTGGCACCTTCACCTATTGCAATTACACCATTTTGAACAAGTTTCTTAGCAGAATTTAAAGTTAATTCATTTTGTGTTGCACATGGTAGAGCTATATCTGTTTTTATTTCCCATATAGGAGAATCCTCGTCGGTTCTTTCCATATATTGTGCATCCTTGTGCACTCTCAAATATTCTTTTATTCTTGCTCTTTCAACTTCTTTAATTTGTTTTATAAGGTCTAAATCTATACCGTTTTTATCATAAATACATCCGTTAGAATCACTCATAGCAACAACTTTTGCGCCGAAAGACACAGCTTTTTCACAAGCATAAATAGCTACATTACCTGAGCCGGATATCGTAACGGTTTTTCCTTGCAATGTTTGTCCGTTTGCTTTGAGCATTTCACGAACATAGAATAATAATCCATAGCCGGTAGCTTCTTTTCTCGCCAGAGAACCACCGTAACAAATATCTTTACCTGTCAAAACACCGCCTTCATAAGAATTTCTGATTCTTCTGTATTGTCCGAAAAGATACCCGATTTCTCTGCCGCCAACACCAATATCACCGGCAGGAACATCAACATCCTGGCCGATATGTCTGTATAATTCGGTCATGAAACTTTGGCAGAAAAGCATTATTTCATTATCGGATTTCCCCTTAGGGTCAAAGTCCGCCCCGCCTTTTGCCCCACCTATAGGCAACCCTGTAAGTGCATTTTTAAATATTTGTTCAAAGCCCAAAAATTTCATTATACTTTGATTTACACTAGGATGAAATCTCAAGCCGCCCTTATAAGGTCCGATAAGAGAGCTGAATTGGACTCTATAGCCCCTGTTTACAATAACTTCACCTTTATCATTCACCCAAGGAACCCTAAAGGAAATTATCCTCTCCGGCTCGGTTATTCTTTCCAATATCGCAGCTTTTTCATATTCAGGGTGTTTTTCCAAAATTTGTTCCACAGAACATAAAACTTCTTTAACAGCTTGCAAAAATTCGGGTTCATGCGAATTTTTGGCCTCTACTTCTTCTATTACTTTATTCAAATATTTATTCATAAGCTAATCTCCAACATTTCCGATTAATTATAATACAAACATTCTTAAATTTCCTCAACAGAATCTATAGAAATATCAAGAAGTGCAGTTCCATTGTGCGAAATTATTTTTTCAAGCGCCGGAACTAATTCGTCCGGTTTGCGCACCTTTATTGCATACAAATCGTACGCCTCCGATATCTTTGCAAAATCAGGATTACTCATTTCCACTTGATACAAATTGTTGTATATTTTTTCTTGCATCTGCCTAACCATACCGAGAGAACCGTTATTCATTATAATTATCTTTATCGGAATATTGTGTTCTCTGCAGGTTGCAAGCTCCTGAAGATTCATTTGGAAAGAACCATCGCCCGTAATATTTATTACAAGTGAATCCGGTTTCGCAAGCTGAACGCCTATTGATGCAGGTAAACCAAATCCCATCGTACCCAAACCGCCTGAAGTGATAAATTTTTTTGGTTTATTAAAGTTGAAAAATTGTGCTGTTATTATTTGATGCTGTCCTACATCCGTTACAACAATCGGTTCATATTCTTTTGTGTGTTCATATATAGTTTTTAGTACGTCAGAAGATGCCAAGCTGGCTGTATAGTCCTTTTTAACAACAGTTTCTTCCTTTATAAGTTTTAATTTTGAGTACCAATCCGTATATTTTGGAACGTTTGTCAACTTAAATAACAAACCCTCTAAGAAAAGATTTATATCTGAAGGAATTTCCAGTTCAAAATTCCTGTATATCTGTTTAAGATTAACGCTAACTATTTTTGCCTTTTTCCCGAAATCGATTTTCTTTCTTGTAGACCTGTCAGAAAAACTTACGCCTAATGCCAAAATGAAATCTGCATTATCAATGGCTGCGTTTGCCTGATAAGAACCGTTTATGCCAATCATTCCGAGATAATATTTGTCTGACGACGGGAAGGTACCTATTCCCATAAGTGTTGAAATTACCGGTATTTTCGTCTTTGACACCAACTTTTTAACATTTGAAGATGCACATACAGCGCCCCCACCCAATAATATCAAAGGGGCTTTTGCATTTAGCATGAGTTTTACAACTTTATCCAAGTCGGAATCTTTTATAGGCAATTTTTTCTTCTTGTGGATTTCTTTTGTAATTTTTGCAGAATATTTTGATTCTAAAATATTTCTCGGCAAGGCCACTACCACAGGCCCTTTACCTTCGGAATTTGCGACTTGAAACCCCTCTTTAATTATCTGCTTAATATCGTCTTTCGCGGACAAAATATAAGTTTTTTTGGCACATGTTTTAGTCATGGATTGTATATCAACTCGCTGAAAAATCTTGCCCTTGTTATTGCTTGC
This sequence comes from Candidatus Gastranaerophilales bacterium, assembly GCA_905236055.1. Lineage (GTDB taxonomy): Bacteria > Cyanobacteriota > Vampirovibrionia > Gastranaerophilales > Gastranaerophilaceae > CAG-196. The sequence goes on from CAJOOA010000018.1 coordinate 2,708, forward strand.
ATGAACATCGCCGGCCAATACAACGAGAGGAGTTGAGTCGGCATAAGCATTAGCAATTCCAGTTATTGTATTCGTAAACCCTGGACCCGAAGTTACAAGAGCAACACCCGTTTTCCCGCTTACTCTCGCATACCCTTCTGCAGCATGAACAGCTGCCTGTTCATGACGTACAAGAACATGCCTAATGTTTTTTTTCGATGAAAGGGCATTATAAATACTTAATATTGATGCCCCTGGATACCCGAAAATATTATCCGTTCCCAATTCTTGCAACACTTCCACAAGAGCATCGGCACATGTTTTAACCGCATTTCCGCCGGAGGTAACACATTTTGTATCAATATCACTAATCAAAAGATTTGTCATAGTGTAGTTATTATACACCAAAATATATAAAACCATGCGTTTTTCTCATACTAAAGTTAGAAACCATGTATAAATTTATCAAAAATTACATATTTTTAAATTTTAAAGTACTTGATATTATTGGATTTCAAGGATATTTCTACACCATATGGAGGATTCTGCAACTAAAGTTGTAAAGTTTTAAAAATTTGTGCCGTAGAGCATGGGGAAAGGAAAAATTGAAAGGAAATTTATTATGGGATCAACTTCAACACTAACAATTAACACGAATTTGTCATCCCTCATCGCTCAAAAATATTTGAGATCTGCTACTAGCGGTATGAATTCAGCGATGGAAAAGTTATGTACTGGTTTTAGAATTAATTCCGGTAAGGATGACGCAGCCGGCTATGCAGTAGTCGGTGTTATGCAAGCCAAAATTAATGGTTACGATATTATCGAAACCAACGCAAGTATGGGGCTTGACATGTTAACAACGCAAGAAGGTGTTTTAAACATCTTGAATGATTATTTGCAAAGAATCAGAGATTTGACGATGCAAGCAGCTAACGGAACTTACGGTTCTGCATCACTAAATGCGATCAGAACAGAAGTTGAGCAGAGAATGGATGAAATCAATCGTCTTTGTACGATTACTGACTTCAATGATACTTATTTGCTCGACGGTTCCAGAACAGAAGATATTAACCTTCAGGTAGGTTTGTATTCAAATCAAAGATGCGTTATTAAAATGGATGCATTCTTGTTCAAATCCGCAATGTCAACAACAATTATGGGCTTCCGCTCCAAGTACGATACAACAACTACGGATATTGATAACCCGGGTTACGTTGACTTAAGAACAAATGCAACAGAAACAGATTTATATTGCTACAGAGCAAGAGTAATTGACTCAAACGGCCAGCCGGTAACAGATGCGCAGGGGAATATCACCTATCTGCAAGGATATTATGCATCAGCATTGGGAGCAGCACTGGCAGAAAATGGAGCAGTTTCATATACAGGAGCAGCAAGTGCAGCTATAGCTGGCGGTGCTCCAAACTTCACCATCTCTCAAATGTGTAATGCTATTTACAGAAATGACAACTCTGCTCGTGCATTTATTGACAACATCGATTTGGCAATCAACAATGTTTCTCTTAGAGTTACAAAAGTTGGTGCTTATATGAACCGTTTGGATTCTGCAATCGATGCAACCGATATACAAAGAGAGAACTTAACAGAAGCAATTTCAACATTGAAGGATGCGGATGTAGCTAAAGAATCTTCTAACTATATTAAGTATCAGATTCTGCAACAGTCTTCAGCTACATTGCTGGCTACAGCTAACCAACAGCCGCAAATTGCCTTAAATCTTATATAAAGAAAAAAATAAATTTTAAAACGAGTTAATAGGAAAAACAATAATAAATTGTCCTTTCAAGGGTTTCCGGTATCTTATGATGCCGGAAACCCCTTTTATATATAAATTAAATTCTGGACTTGGTTAAAAAACAGCTTGTCATATTGGCTAAAATAATGATAAAATAGTAATGGTGGAGAGATGGAATTTTCAAAGTTATCTAACATATTAAAAAATAATGACATTGTGCTTGCAATAGGTCTGGTAGTAATCGTTTGTATGATGGTCATACCGCTTCCGGCTCCTGTGCTTGATATTTTACTTACCGTAAATATCTCTCTAGCCGTCGTAATATTACTTGTTTGTTTATACACTCAAGAGCCGCTTGATTATTCATCTTTCCCAACAGTGCTTTTGATTGCGACTCTATTCCGGCTTGGTTTAAACGTAAGCTCTACCCGTTTAATTCTTCTGCAAGGCCAAGCGGGAAACGTAATTTCTTCGTTCGGAGAATTTGTTGTCGGGGGTAATTACGTTGTCGGTGCCGTAATATTTTGTATTCTGGTCTTGATTAACTTTATGGTCATCACAGGCGGTGCAACCCGTGTAGCTGAAGTTTCAGCTCGTTTCACATTGGATAAAATGCCCGGTAAACAATTAAGTATTGACGCCGATTTGAATTCCGGTTTAATTAATGAAGATCAGGCCAAAGAACGCAGACGGAAATTGGAACGCGAAACGGACTTTTACGGTACAATGGACGGTGCTTCTAAATTCGTAAAAGGTGATGCGACCGCAGGTATTGTAATCACAATAATAAACATCGTGGGTGGTTTGATAATCGGCGTTATACAACTTCACATGAGTGTACAATCCGCACTCGGAACATATACAATTCTTACAGTTGGTGATGGTCTTGTTTCACAAATACCGGCATTATTAATCTCTACCGCTACCGGCTTGATTGTATCACGTGCAACAGGCAAAGAAGAATCTCTTTCCACCGATATTAAAAATGAAATGTTTTCCGACCCCAGAGTTCTTGGTGTAGTTGCCGGATTACTCGGATTTATGGGTATAGTTCCTGGTATGCCAACAGCACCATTCCTTTTAATCGCTGCAGTTGCCGGAGGGCTTGCTTATTTTAAGAGCAAAGAAAAAGCAGAAGTTGCTGTTACTGAAGAAGCTAAAAAAATTGAAGAAGAACAGCAAGAAAAACTGGGCAAAAAAGAAAAAAGAGCAAAAGCAACAAAAGAAAGTGTTATGGAACTTCTTAATATCGATACCATTGAAATTGAAGTAGGATATCGACTCGTTCAACTTCTTAATGTTGAAATGGGTGGAGACTTACTTGAACGTATTGCTCAAATAAGACGTCAAACCGCATTAGATTTGGGAATTGTTCTTCCGTCAATAAGAGTTCGTGATAATTTGCAATTGTCACCAAATTCTTATCAAATAAAACTTAAAGGAGTTGCTTTAGAAACAGGGGAAGTTTACCCTGAAAGATATCTTGCAATGACCGCCGGAGACCCTGTCGGAAATCTCACAATAAACGGCATACATTCAATCGAACCTGCATTCGGACTCCCTGCAATTTGGATTGAGCCAAAAGATAAAGACCTTGCAGAAATGTCCGGTTATACTGTCGTTTCGGCCTCCGCCGTAATTTCAACACACATAACGGAAGTTATCAAAAAATGCGCCTACGAAATAGTTTCAAGATATGATATTCAACAACTTATCGATAATTTGAAAAAAGAAATTTCGGAAGAGTATGTTGAAGATATTATGAAAGATATTTCAATAGGTGATATTCAAATAGTCGTACAAAATCTGCTTAAAGAAAATGTTGCCATAAGAGATTTAAAAACAATCCTTGAAACAATAAGCTTGCAAGCTAAAATTAATAAAAATCCTACATATTTAACGGAATGTGTACGTCAGGCACTATCAAGAAATATTTGTAAGCAAAACCTTGCCGACACCGGAGAGCTATATGTTGTTACGCTTGCTCCGGAAGTTGAAAATACCATAGCTAAAGGTGCAAGTCCTGACGGAACCAGCGTAACGTTAGATCCTAACTTTACAAGGAATTTGTTCGATAAGATGAATGTTGAATTGGAAAAGGCGATTACTGCCACAAGCAATCAGCCGGTAATACTCTGTTCATCTCCGATAAGGATGCTGTTTAGAAAACTCGTCGAAAGAACGTATCCTCAAATTGCAATTATGTCATATAATGAAATTAGTCCTAACGTAAAGGTTAAATCTGTAGGCGTTGTTAAAATATAAACAAAATTAATATAAAAAGGAAGGATTTAAAATGAGAGAATTGATTAAACAAGAACAACTGGTTACCATTGTTCCGAAAGATTTTAAAAACTCCAATAAGGGAAAAGTCTTGGAAGTATCTCAGGAAGGTTTCAGCATGGAATTGAAATACAAACCTGAGGGTCTGATTCAAAATCATGTTTGCGAATTTTATTCCTTGACGGATAACGGTTATCTCTATTTTGAATCTTATATTCAGAGTTTGGAAAACAATATTATAAAAATTGCTAATCCTGTAAAACACAGATTCTTGCAAAGACGTAAATATACACGTGTTAAATTTGTAGAAAATATTGAACTCATATTTGAAAAAGAAGTTCACAAAGCACGGACTCTTGATTTGTCTGCCGGCGGTATGAAATTACAAACTTCCGAAAACCTTGATATAGAAAAAGCTTACAAAGTAGTAATAAAATTAAGCAATGAACAGGAAGTAAAATGCAAATATCAACTTATAAGAGTTGAAAGAGATGATAACGGATTATATACAATTTCCGGTAGATTCACTCAGCTTTCTAACATTGATAAGATGGTATTAGTTCAATACTGTATGCAAAAAGAAATGGAGAATCAGAATAAATAATGGATTACGCTAACGGTTTAAAAAATCTGTTTGCTGCTATAACAATGTTGGTCATTGGTGCAATTTGTTTTATCAGAATTGGATATGTTGACCTACATTCAATCATGGCAACCGGTATGGTTATGGTTCCCGCTATTATTGTTATGGGATATTTAGGTCAGAAAATGGGCGAAATCATTGACCATCCTAAAAACAGAGCAGATGCAGATTACAAAATCGCCGTATTAAATGCCCTTAAGAAGATGGATAAATCAATGACAATGCAAGAGTTGAATGAAAAACTTACAAAAAATGTAGCAGAGCCGGATGCTCCTGATAACGATATTGAAGAAGATTTGGATGTCTAGCCCTGTATACCGCCATATTTATTGATAACTTCTTTCATTGAATAAAATAAGTTTGTCAGTGTTTCGAAAATTTCGGCAAACGAAAGTGTATCTGAATCCATTAATAATATAGATTTCCCTTCCAAACAAGTTTTTGGAGCAGGAGTAAATTTTATCTTTGTAAGGTTTTCTCTGCTTATATTTTGTTTAAGCAAATTCCACTCATACGGAGTAAACGGAGTGTAAATCCGCAATCCATTTCCGGCTTCTCTAACAGAAGAAATGCCACATTCCGTAGCGGCTAAACGTATTTTTATAAGTTTGATTAAATTTTCAACCTCGTCAGGAATTCTTGAAAACCTGTCTTTCCACTCTGATACAATATAATCAAGCTCGATTTCATTTTTTACATCCGCAAGTCGCTTGTATTCAATCATCTTTTGTTCTTTTGAACCAACCCATTCATCAGGAATAAATGCAGTAATGTTGATATCTACGACGCAAGGTTTAATTTTATTTACCCCTTCACCTTTTAGCTCATTAACCGTTTCTTCCAATAATTGACAATATGTATCAAAGCCAACGTTTACCATATGCCCGTGCTGTTTTGTTCCCAGAATATTTCCCACCCCTCTTATTTCAACATCACGCATTGCAATTCTATAACCGCTTCCGAGTGTCGTAAATTCCTTTATGGCTTTTAATCTTTCAGAGGCCTCTTTTGTAATCTCTTTACTTTTTTTATAAAAACAGTAACAATATGCCTGTTTTTCACTCCTGCCAACCCTGCCTCTCAGTTGGTAAAGCTGTGCAAGTCCGAATCTGTCAGCATCATGTATAATTATTGTGTTTGCATTAGGTATGTCCAAACCGTTTTCTATAATGGTCGTGCAAAGTAAAATATCGCTTTCATGATTATTAAAACCTATAATAACATCTTCCAATTCTTTTTCACCAAGCTGACCGTGTCCGATGGCGATTTTTGCATTCGGTACAATTTTTTGGAGTTGAAGTTTAAATTCTTCTATCGTCTCAACTCTGTTATAAAGATAAAATACCTGTCCATCTCTATCCAATTCATTTATTATGGCATTTTTAACAGTTTGTTCGTTATATTCACCCACAAAAGTTTTTATAGGCAGTCGATTTTGAGGCGGCGTATTAATAATAGAAATGTCTTTTATTCCGGAAAGCGACATGTAAAGTGTTCTTGGAATCGGAGTAGCTGACATTGAAATTATGTCAATGTTTTCTCTGAACTCTTTTAATTTTTCTTTATGTCTTACTCCAAACCTATGTTCTTCGTCAATCACAAGCAATCCCAAATCCTTAAAAATAACATTATCTTGCAAAAGTTTATGGGTAGCGATTACGACATCGCATTTCCCAGTGGCAAGATTTTTAAGCGTTTCTTTTTGTTCTTTGCCGCTTCTGAATCGACAAAGAAGTTCTACGTTAACACCAAACGGTTTAAATCGCTCAGATATGGTTTGATAATGCTGTAATGCCAATATTGTCGTAGGAACTATAACCGCAACTTGCTTAAGCGAAGTTACTGCCTTAAACATTGCTCTCATTGCAACTTCCGTTTTGCCAAAACCTACATCACCACAAATAAGCCGATCCATTGGGGTTGAATCTTCCATATCAGATTTAACATCTGTTATGGCTTTCATTTGATCAGGGGTTTCTATATATTCAAAGGCCTCCTCCATCTCAACTTGCAATGGCGAATCCTCTGCAAAAGAAATTCCCTCTTGCATTTTCCTTTTTGCATAAAGCTTAAGTAAATCGTAGGCAATAGTTTCTACTGCTTTTTTAACCCTTGATTTTACGACTTCCCAATCGCTTCCACCCATTCTGGAAAGCTTTGGCTTAATTTGTCCTGAACCGCGATATCTGCACAACATATTTACCTGTTCGGCAGGAATATGAAGTTTATCTTTATTTGCATATTCTATAGTCAAATAGTCTTTTAGCTGCCCGTCAATTTCCTGCTTAGTAAGTCCAAGATAAATTCCGACACCGTGAACAGTATGAACAACATATTCGCCTTCCGTAATATCGTTGATATTTTCTATATATTCGGCTTTTTCTTTATATTTTCTCCGATGAACAGACGGTACGTCTTTGTTTCGCTTATTAAATAATTCTTTATCAGTAATAACAAGTATTTTGGCTAAAGGAATTTCTGTTCCGGAAGAATTGATATTATTGATGTATTTTTCTATCGGTATAAAAATTTCATATTCATTAAAAAGCTCTTTCACCCTGCCCTTATAATCAGTAGCTATAATGATGTTATAATCCTTTTTGGATTGAAGATATTGCGCAAGTTTTTCCATATCCGCATCAAAAATCGGTACTGTTATTGAATCTATATCTATGACTTCATTAGCCCCATCAGACAAAAAATTATTCAAAGATATTTTTTGAAAACTTGCAGCTTTTTGTATTATTTCAGATTCCGTAAAATGATTAAGATATTTTAGCTCGTATATTTGCTTGGTTTTTAAACTTTCTTCATATGATTTATTTAAACATTCTTCGACATAATTTAATTTTGCACTTAATTCTGCAAATTCGTCATAAATCAATATATAATCGTCAAAATATTCCAAAATACTTACCAAATCAGTATTAAAATATGATTGGTAAACATTTATTCCTTCAAAATAACCTTCCTCTTTAAGCTGCTCTTTTATCTGTGCGTTCAGTGTGGTTGGCGGATTATCGGATAAGGTAAATTTATACAGCGGATAAATTGTAACTTCATTAACCTTTTTAATCGACTTTTGGGTTTCGTTATCAAAATATCTTATATCAACAATTTCATCACCCCAAAATTCAAGTCTTGAAGGAGCATCTTCCAATGTATAAATGTCGGAAATATCACCTCTTATTGAAAATTCACCAATATCCGAAACCATTGTTGAACGTTTATAACCCAGTTCTGTAAGTTTGTTTAATAGTTCTTTTTGAGAAATCGAATCTCCGATTTTTAATTTTAGACATTTCTCATCGAAAAAGCTTTTTTCAGGAAACTTTTCGGTAATTGTTTTAATCGGCATAATTACAAAATCGGGCTTATTTATAAGTATTTTTATCTGTTTGTGATAGTCATATAGGTTGGGCTGTAGCGTTTCATAAGGAGAAATATTTGTATACGGCAAAAGTTCCGCCTTTATATCGAATATGTTTTCCAAATCAGAACAGTATTTCAAACCTTGCTGTTCTGTTGAAGTAACAAAAAGAATCTTTTTACCGGAAATTTCTTTGATATCCTTTGCAAGCAAAAGCCGGCTGAAAGCAGTCAAACCGGTTAAAGTAAAACTTTTACCGGCTTTAATATTTCTTATAAAATTTTCTCCAAAGGAGCAGTTATCAAGCTTCATTTTTAAAATTTGGGCTTTCGTACTCTATTCCCATTTCTTTAATTGCAGCAATGAATCTCTCGGCACAAGAATGCTGTACTTCAGGAGGCACAACACGCAAGATTTCTACAGTTTTTGAGATGATAGGGTCTTTATCGTACCAACGCGCACCATTTACAGGTTTCACCAAGTCATAAAATCTGTCAAGTGCATCTTTGGACACTTTCTGTTCAAGTTTATCAAGAAAAACTACAGCATGCTCTCTCAATTCGTCTTGATAATTTTTTAAAAGTTCAATGACCTCCAATAATTTAGGATCATGATCATACCATCTTTTATAAGCGGGACTCATTTGTTACCCCCATATTTATATTTACATTTTCATCATTATATCTTACAATTTTTGCACCCAAAGATGCAAGTTTTTTTTCAAATGTTTCATAACCGCGGTCAATGTGATGCAATTTTTCAACAATTGTTTCACCGTTTGCCATGAGTCCGGCAATTACAAGCGCTGCGCCTGCTCTTAAATCACTGGCGGCGACATTGGCACCGGCAAGATTTTTCACACCTTTGATTATAGCATGGTTTCTGTCCTGATGAATATCAGCACCCATTCTTCTCAAATCAGGCACCTGCATAAATCTGTTTTCATAAAGACTTTCCGTTATTATCCCAACTCCGTTCGCAGTTGTAAGTAAACTCATAGCAATTGCCTGTAAGTCGGTAGGGAATCCGGGGTAGGGCTGTGTTACAAAGTTTATAGAATTAAGCCGACCTCTTGAACTTACTTCAATTGTAGTTGGGTCTGCAAGTTTTATACTCGCACCCATTTGAATAAGTTTGTCATTAAAGAAGGTCAAATGCGCGGGATAAATATTTTTAATCAGGGCTTTACCGTGCGTTGCTACAACAGCGGCCATAAACGTTCCTGCTTCTATTCTGTCAGGAATAGTTGTGTATTCTGCAGGATGAAAATCTTCGAGGTTCACACCGTTTATGACAATCTCCGAAGTTCCTGCACCCGTTATATCAGCACCAATTGTATTCAGGAAGTTTGCCAAATCTACAATTTCCGGCTCTTGTGCGGCATTTTGGATTCTTGTCGAGCCATGAGCAGTTACTGCAGCAAGCATAAGGTTTTCCGTTGCACCAACAGACGGAATATCAAGATACAAGTCTGCGCCGACAAGTTTTGGAGCTTTTGCGTGAACATACCCGTTTTCTATTTTTATTTTAGCCCCAAGGGTCTCAAGTCCTTTAATATGAAAATCAACTCTTCTTTCGCCAATTGCACACCCTCCCGGGAGAGCAACTATTGCCTCTTTGCATCTGGAAATAAGTGCTCCTAGAATTGTAAAAGAAGCCCTCATTTTACTTACAAGTTCGTATTTTGCTGTTACAGAAGTTATATCGGATGCATCCACAACTACGGATTTTTCTTCCATATTGTAATCAAGTTTAGCACCAAGTTCCGATAACACATTTAGCATAATTTTAACATCTGTTAGGTCCGGAACGTTATATATTTTTGTGCATCCTTTTACCAAAATTGCGGCAGCCAAAAGTTTCAACACGGAATTTTTAGCTCCGCATATTGAAACTTCTCCTTTTAACGTTTCCCCGCCGTGTATTTTAAACTTTTCTGTCAAACTTCCTCCAAGCCCTATTACTATCATACAATTATAATAAATTCTTGTAAAGTAGCCGCTACAGAGTATTAATTACTATTTATGATTCTCTCTATACATGCCTTTGGTGAATATTGCCACTCCCTGTATGATATTCTGTTTACCTTTAATCCGGTTCTCTCCAATATCGACTGTTTTTTCATGTTAGAAATCTTAGGTGGAATTTTATCCTCAACTCCATCACACTCTACAACGAATTTGTCATCAACCAGCAAATCAACACTCATTCCCGCAATTTCAGAACCGCATATAACCTTGTGTTCACACTCACGGAAAGCCGCCGCAACTTCTTTTTCGAAAGAATTTTTATAAATATTTTCGTCAAATTCATCTGAATTTATCAAGGCGTATCTGTTTTCGTATTCTTCTATAAAACCAAAATAACTTCTCAAAATTCCTTCCGGTAATTCTCTCGGATTTTTTGAAATAAAGTTTATAGTTTTATATCTTGCTCTTGTGATTGCAACATTAAACAAATTGGGTTTTTGCAAGAATACGAGACTCTGCGGGAAACTGTTATTGGCATAAGCCCACGAAATAAGCATTATATCTCTTTCATCTCCTTGGAAGGTATGCGCCGTACCAATTTCTATCTGATGTTTTTCCATCATATGTTCAGAAAGAACCTTTGAAACAGATATCTTCAACTGCTCAACCTGTGCCCTAAAAGGAGAAATTATACCGATACTAATAGGATTTTCCGGATTTTTCCTTTCATCTTCCACTACAATTTCGTGTAGTTTTTTCACAAGCGCCTCGATTTCCGGCAGGTTTCTCGTTGCATCAAAGTCAACTTTTCCATCCGGAACAATTATTGCCTCAAGCGCTTTGGAAGACGTGTCGTTTCTTCTCATAACTTTTATTCTGTTGCCATAAAATTCCTTATTCGAGTAATTGATAATCGGCGGCAAACTTCTAAAATGCTCATCCAACAAAACAGGATGCATAGAATAATAGTTCGCCAAATCGAACATAGAATTGGTTCGGAATCGCCACATTAATTGGTATTTATCGCTAATTCCGTACTGCGACATAAATGATTGTTCTTTTGCTTTCTCCAAGAATGAAAGATGCGGAAGTTGTTTGTCATCACCGACAACTACTGCCTTTTTCGCCCTGAATAATATCGGGAAACAGCTCGCAATATCGCATTGAGATGCCTCGTCTATAATAACAACATCAAATAATCCCGGTTTCATAGGCAAAGAACCCGAAACGGCATAGGTTGTAACACACCAACACGGGAATGCCTCGAGCAATGGTTTGAAATCTTCAGTCTCAAGAACTCTGTTTTGCAGATTTTTCTTTCTTTCAACAAGCGATTTTGAATGCACGAAAAGCCGTTGCCGCTTTACAGAATCGTGCATAAGATTTTTTAAAGCTTCTCTGCGTTTACATTTCAAAATATCAATTGCAAGTTTTTTCTGTTTTTTACGCATTGTTCTGAGTTGTTCGGATATTACATGAACATTCCCGATAGTTTGAATTTTGGTTTCAATCATCCTTGCTTGGCAGACAAGTTTTGCGAACTCAAGCTCTGTCGATAAAATCATAAGATTTTCGTTTGTTACCGCAAAATCACTGATTTTCAAAATCTTTTTCAATCTACCGACAGAAGAAGAATTTTTTAACCCGGCCCAAAATCCGGATTTTTCCATGTTTTGAGTCAAAATAGTAATTATTTCTTCTATTAAAGCTATTTCTTCCGCTTTAAGATTTGATTTGATATAAATATGATTTTGGTGTTGCTGCTCCTGAAGTTTGATTTCCTCATTCACCCCTGTCCATTCTTTTTCAAGAGAAATAATTGTTTCCGCTTTCTTTTCCAATTCGGAAATTGATTTTATAAGTGCTTCCATATCAGAAGTATCACACAATATTGAGTTTTCTGCGCCCTCATCCAAATCAACTTTATTTGAAAGAAGGTCTTGCAATTGCATAGAAAGTTCTCTTTGATAATTTAATCTGCCCGCTCTAAGCGCAAGGAAAGGCGCGCCTAAATCATTTAAGCGCTCCGCAACAACATCAACCGCTTTATCCATTCTTGATGCCACAAGAACAGTTTTCCCGTTAGCTATAAGGTGAGCAACAAGATTCACTATAGTTTGAGATTTACCTGTCCCTGGAGGTCCAAAAACGGATACCAACTTTGCATTTTCAACATTTTTAATAACATTGAGCTGCGCATCGGACAATGGCAGAGGTGTTACCGGGAAAAATGTTTCCGATGTTTTTTGTTGAAAATCAACCGGTTTCGCCTTTGTATATTCCTCATTTACAATATTTAAAACAGTTTCTCTGTAAACTCCGCTTGGTTTTTCCGAGATTTGTGTGAGTTCGTGCAAAACACCTGCCGTAACTGCCGGTCTTTTAGTCAAAATTATTGCACATTGATTTGTAAGATGTATTTTTTCGTAAGAAATATTTTGTTTCTTAGCAGCTTCTTCCTCCTCAATGATTTCTTCCACATTGTCGCCATCAATTTTTTCGTGATAAAAATCTTTTGTAATATTATCCTCTTTGACATCCATATCGTGATTAAGTGCAACTTCTACATCAGGAACTATGGATTTCAGAGTGGTTAAAAATATATCGAGTTTTTCCTGTGTTATAGGAATAGAAGGCACAACATCAAGTAATCCCTCCAATAATTGTTCCGTTTCGTCTTCGTCATCGTTTTTCTTCATAAGAGCAGTAAGCGCACCTGTATTAAGAGAAACAAATTCATCGGTCAACATGCAATTAATGTTTACACCATTTCTTTCCAGTCGACAAGGTGAATATAAAAGCGGGGTCAAGAATTCGTTCTTTTTACCCGATTTGCTTTTCCCAACAAGAAAAAGATAGCCGTAAATCAGATATTTATCTTTTTGACTGGATTCGGATTGAATCATAAGCTCAGTTAATTTAGGATCGGAACCCTCAAGTCGCAAATATTCCAAGCCCTGAGTAAACAAAGTGTCTTCATCATCCAGAAAAATCCATTTGTTATCCCTATCCGCCTTAAGATTTCTGAAAGTAGAGCTTTTAACTTCTTCTCTTACACAATCGTGAAGATATTGGCTTAAACTCTTGATAAAACTATTATTGAAAGCAGTGTTAATTGCTCTTGTTGCTTCCTGAAGCATAATTCTCTCCTGTACTTATATCGATATGCGTTGATTATAACATATTTTTCGGGTTTGGAATACCTTTTTTTATAGGATAAATTATGGTAATATTGAGTCATGAAATCGAGAGTTTATTTTATATTCATTTGTTTGTTTATTATGCAGTTTGCTTATGCCGAAGAAACTCAAATGGCACAGCCCAATCCTGCTACGACATACCAAAATATTCCTTATCAGGATTGCACCAAAATGTATAATACAAACAAAGAAAATCTTTTTTTCCTTTCTATAGGGTCAATCAATGCAAACAAATTCACAATTGAAGAAATTCAAACAAGCAATGGTTACATAATATTTTCAGCCGGGAAAAATAAATATTTGGCAACCGTTGCCGAAATTGATAAAGACAATTCAATTCTAAAAATTACTCCCTGTAATAATTTGTACTATTTTCAGCCGGGGATAATAAGTAATATTTACAAATATATTGATTTAAATAAAGATATCGCAAAATGAAAAAACTGCTTTTAACAATACTTTCAGTAGCTCTTTTAACCGGCTGTTCCGTCAAAGAACAGAAAAAAGAAATTTCTTTTTGGACACTCCAGATGGGAGATTTCGCGCCATATATTCAAGAAATTATTACCAAATATGAATCAGATCATTCCGATATAAAAATTAAGTGGGTTGATGTTCCGTTTTCGGAAGGTGAAAAAAGAACCCTTGCCGCTGTTATGACAGACTGTCCGCCTGACTTAATAAACCTGAATCCTGATTTTTCGGCAATTCTTGCACAAAAGGGGACTCTTGAAGAAATTCCTGCCGACAAATTAGGTGAATTTAATCCGGAAGTTATAAAAGCACTCCAATATAACGGGAAAATATATTCTGTTCCGTGGTATGCCACAAGCGCAATAACAATTTATAACAAAAATTTGTTGAATAAAGCAGGCATTAAAAACACACCAAAAACATATAATGACCTTGCGGATATTTCCAAAACTATTAAAAATAAAACTGGCGTGTATTCTTTCCTCCCAACCATAACGGAGAATGATACGATGGTCAAAATATTGAACAAATACGGAATTTCTGAACCTACAGAATATAACAGCGCGACTTCAATCGGAGTATTTAATTTATTTAAGAATCTATACCAAAATAATTTAATTCCGCCTGAAACCATTACTATGACACACAGAGAGGCACTTGAACAGTATATGGCAGGGAAAATCGTACTTTATCAAGGCGGTGCGAATTTCTTAAATATGATTAAAGAAAATGCGCCCAAAATATATGAACAAACCGATGTTACCGAGCAACTAAAAGGAACTGTGGGACAAAATGATTTTTCGGTAATGAATTTTGTTATACCTATAAGAGCCAAATACAAGGACGAAGCGTTAGATTTTTGTCTGTTTTTGACAAATGAAGAAAACCAGCTTAAGTTAGCCAAATTAACAAATATAATTGCCACAAATAATAATGCACTGAAAGATAAATTTTACAATGACTATTCGGATTTAACATCAAAAGCACGCTCAATAAGTGCAAAGCAGATTAACCACATTACGCCTCAGCTAAAACAAAAACAGAATCAAAAAGAAATAAACCTAACGGTGAATACTGCCGTTCAAAAAATTCTTTTGAACGAAGAAACAACCGAAAAAGTTTTGAATAAGATATCCGAATTGTTTGAATAAGAAAGGATTATGCCTCTGCCTTTGCAGCAGCCGCTGCTTTTCTCTTTCTGTCAAGCTTATTAGTAATGTAAATATTTAAGTTCGGAATACCCAAGCCAAGGACAAGTCCTGAGAACATATAACCTGCGATTTGAGCTTTATTTAGAACACCTAAGCGTTTTTTGGTCGACTTTCTTACTGCTTCAGGTAATTTATCCAAATCCTTCATAAGTTCTTTGAATTTCTTAGCAACAGTCTTGTCGCCTACTTGTTTAACCGTGTCAACTCCGTGTTCTGCGAGAGTTTCTATGAGTATTTCGTCTCTATTCTTAAGAGAAGATTTAAATACTCTTGCAAAGAAACCTTTTTCAGCAACTTCTTTTGTCCTGTTCATAACAGTTTTATCAAGTTTTTTATCCATTGCTTCAGCAGTCATCTTGTTAACGAAGTCGCCTAAAACAAGCCAACTCAAGAAGCCCAGTGTATCTTTTGTTAAGGATTCTCTGAGTTCATCTTTATCACGGGCAGCAAATAATCTTGATATGATTGTTAAACCATATACACCTTTTAATTGGCTCAATGTAGGCCAGAAACCTTTGAAAGCCATCTTGCCCATAAAACCCTTGAGGCCTGTCTGTAAAGTAGCAAGTACCATGCCAAAGAACGCTGCAGAACTTCCAAGTTTCAAGAGTTTGAAACCGGTGCTAGTATCCTTGCTTCTTCCTTCAACACCTACAAAACCGTCCTGACCTGTGTTCTTCTTAGTCAAATACATATTTAAGGGCTGAATTGACATACCGACTCCGGCAGCAATTGCAAAACCGGCAATTGATTTGATATTTTTAAATCTGGATAAGATTTTTATAAATGCGTTTTCTTTAATTCCTTTTCCTGCTTTAATTTGGGCCTCAAATGCTTCTTTTACTTTGGGTTTGTTAAATGCTTCAGAGACTTTGTAAATATCTTCCATCAACGTTTTAAGGGTTGTTTCACTTGATTGCATTCCTGCATCAGCAGCTTTATTAACAGATTCCAAAACATATTTGGTCTGCGCACCGGTATCAGCAGTTATTTTATTAACAACTACATCTAAAGAATTATGTGCTTTTCTGTTAGACCACTTAGCAAAATTCAAGTCTTTATCAGATATTGCATTATCCAAAATTTTCACAACATCATCTATCGTTTCTTTTGAAATTTTGATAAAGCCATCTTTATCCGCAGCTTTTGATGCAGGATTAAATGCTTTAACATTTTCCAATGTTGTTCTCAAATAATCTGCCTGATTCTTATTTTGTGCAAGTTGTGCAGCTTTGTTTTCAGCAAGAATATTAAGTGTCTCGGGAGCTGTCATAATCTGGTTTGATTTTGTACCATATTTGCGGTCAACCCCCATAAGTGTTGCTACGAGTGCACCTGCAGCGATTCCGTAGACGCCGACAAGCGTATGGTTAGCTGTTCCGGATGCCTCACGACGACCGGTTTCCAAACCGGCAATAGGACCGCGTCTTATCGTATCACTTGCGGTTCTCGGTATTACCATAAACGCAACGTCTACAGCATTTGCACCTACTGCCTGATTTGTAGCAAGATATTGCAAAAAGGCACCCCCGGCTTTAAATTCGGGATTGTTCTTGTTGTTGGAATTAATATTTGGATTTACTTTGATTACTTTCATTTTTTTCCTTTTTGCTATCTACATTTACAAAAACCGCTAATTATTTTTTTTGCGCTTAACTCGCCAAAGCATATTCCGTTCGTTCATCCGCGGAAATATCTTTGTTGTTATTTGACGATACTGTATTCTGCGCTAATTTAATTTCTTCGGCGTGTTTTTTCGCTGTGTTTTTTCTTAAAAAGATTGGAACAATTAATCCAAGTATGATTAATGATACACCGAAATTAGCTACTTGGCAAGCTGAACGGTATCCTCTTGCCTTATTTAGTTCCTTTTCTATTATCTTCTTCTGTTGTTCATTAGGCAGAAGTCCTTTTAATTTAAGTTCTTCTTCTGTCTTACTTACAACTTCTTTTGTAGATTTAAGGTTTACATCCTTAAACCAATGCCATGCTTTCTTGAAGATATTTGCATCTTTTTCTATCGGTTTGGTATCATTCAACAACCTTACACCTGTTTTCTTTTGTAACATCGTTGCAGTTGCTTTAGCCGCATAATCACCGAGGAAGTATAAGCTTAAGAACGTAACAATATCACGGCCTGTTGCCTCTGCAAGTTCATGCTTGTCATCAGCAGCGGCCATTCTTGACATAAATGTAGTTGTGGAAATCAACCTTGCTTGGTCCATTGTCGGGAATATGCCTTTAAATTCAAGCATATTCATGTTTGGCAATTTCATCATAGACAATAATCCAACGGTAAGCATTGAAGATATTGATATGAGTTTTTGCTTAAACAGACCTTCTTTCCTCTTTGCCTCATCTATCTTAGTGGAATTTTCTTTACCATAGTCGTTATAAATCGGTGCTCCCTTAATTCCTGAGGTTTTTTCGGTAATTTTTCTGTTTATAAATTGCATTGAAGCTGCCAACGGCAAAATAATCGCAAGTCCGAGTAAGCTCTTTGAACGTACAAGTTTTTTACTTTGTTTCGCGAATTCGTTGATGTCTGCACTAGGAGATTTTTTAAATTCTCTAAAGAATTGCACACTGTTTTTAAGTATATCTTCAACAGTATTGGCTTTGACCGGATTTTTCCCGCCATTAACTTTCACATTTTCGTATATTTTGGTTTTTGATACAATTTCATCGGTAAGTTCTTTGATACTCTTTTTAAATTCTTTTTTAGATTGAGATTTTGTGGTTAATTCATTTAATTTATCCGCAAAATGCTCCAATTCTTTATCACTCAGTATATCTTTATATGCTAAGTGTTTATCGCCTTCATAACCTTCTATATTTTTTAATATTGTTTTTAAGGTATCTTTAATTTTATCTTCGGCTGTAGACTTGCTGTATGCATCTGAGAATTTGTTGATCATATTAGAATCTGCCCAGCAGGAAGCCATATTTACTCCTTTAGGCATCATTGAACTATTCAAAAGCTTTGCAATACCCAGCGTAATAACACTCGGAATCATACAGTTAACTATTAAACCGGAAGATTCCCGTCTGAAAGCTTCAAAACCGGCAAACCAGTTTGTTAATGATTCAACAAAAGTTCTCGGTAAAATAGCAGAAAACATATCAATAACAGCAACGTTCACCATAGGATTGCGTTCGCATGCCTGAATACCTTGCAAAAGCACGGGCACTATGCCCCCTTTGAAGTTCGGACTTTGCACATCCCGATTTTTGTTGTTGAGGGTATTAATACTGCTATTTACCTTGTTTTCTACACCGATTTTATTGATCATACACAAATTCTTCTAATGCAACATTAAAAATTATAACAACTTACATATACATTTAAAAGCAGGAGATTTTGAAAATTGCCTAATTTTTCCTAAATGTTAAGAAATTGTAAAGACGAATTTTGAAATGTTTTTTTAGTTTAAGGTTTTATTAAAATTTTATCTGTCAGAAAATGTTGAATGTTTTTATTACTATAGGGAGTTTTATTCCTGTTTTTATTGATTTTAGGGCATGTTTTATTGTAAATTTTTGTAACAATTTTCGCAAAAATAACCCAATTGCGGAATTTCTAAAAGCTGTTATAATTATAATGTTGTCTTTATTACATGTTTAAGAGGAATTTAGGATGAAGATACTTATTTCCAACGATGACGGAATATTGGCTAATGGTATCCGTGCATTGATTGAAACATTAGCCCCGTGCCACGATGTATATGTAGTAGCTCCCGACAGAGAAAGAAGTGCTGCAGGACATTCGCTGACATTACACACACCGTTGAGGGTTGAAGAAGTTGACCCCAAATATGGCGCTAAACGTTGCTGGATGACAACCGGAACTCCAGGAGACTGTGTCAAACTGGCAATTAATGCAATACTGTCTGATGACGAGAAACCGGATTTAGTAATTTCAGGAATAAATCATGGTCCTAATTTGGGTGCCGATATTTTGTACTCAGGAACAGTAAGCTGTGCAATGGAAGGTGCTATGATGGGTTATCCGAGCATTGCCACTTCACTTGCGAGCATGAGATGTGAATACGAAGATTTCAAGGTAACAGCTGAGTTCGTTGCAGAAATGATTAATAAGCTTGATACTTACAAAATACCTAAAAAAACGATTCTTAATATTAATGTACCGGGACTCGAGAAGGAGGATATTTCAGGCATTGCCGTAACAGAACTCGGCAGCAGAATGTTCACCGACGAATATGAAAAACGAATTGACCCGAGAGGGAAAGTATATTATTGGATGGCAGGGGAATTGATTACCGAGCCAGACGATGCAAACACGGATATTTCTGCAGTAAGAAATAACCTGATTTCAGTGACACCTATAACTTATGAAATGACTCGTGTAAACATTATGAAAGAATTAGAATCAAACCTTTGCAGCAAAGATTTCTGTAATTGGTTTAAATAATTAACAGTCATACAAAGCTATATAAAAAGGACGGTCCAGTAAGACCGTCCTTTTGTCATATCTGTCAAAATTATTTTGCGTACCTTACGCCCATCGGGTCAATTGCGTAAACATCAATATTATCTCTTATTTCAAAGTTTATAGGCACATAAGCCGTTTTGGAACATGTTTTGATAGTCCAAATTTCCTGCCATTTATTATCAACTTTTTCTTTAGAAACATTTGTATCCACTATTGAAAATTCAGTGCAATCAACAGGTGCTATTCTGTGTGCAAAAGCATATGCTGAGAACAAAGTTTCTTTTTGTAACTTCTCGCCTGCAATAGATTTACCCGGCAATGGAACATTTGTGTCATAAGTATATGCGAAAGCAGAAGCGGTTATTCCTGCCATAAGCAACAACAAACTTAGTTTCTTCTTCATAATATAATCCTTCCCTAATTTATAATCCGACAGACACATTATATCATAAAATTATTTACTTCTGTCAAACATTTGTTTTATTCCGTCAACAGAACTTAATATTCCAGTTGCCTCATAAGGCATATAAACAACCTTGTTATCTTTTCCGCTTGTAATTGCCTTCATCGTATCAAGGTATTTCATGGCAATTAGGTATTTATCCGGTTGACCTTTGTCAGCAAGAGCATTAATTATTCTTTGGATTGCTTCTTTTTCACCATCAGCTTCTAAAATTCTTGCTTGTGCAACACCTTCCGCTTTGAGAATATTTGACTGCTTTTCACCCTCAGCCCTGTTGATTGCAGCTTCTTTTTCACCCTCTGCTCTCAATACGGCAGATTTCTTTTCACCCTCTGCTTCAAGAATAGCTGCACGTCTGTCACGTTCTGCTTTCATCTGTTTTTCCATTGCTGTTTGAATATCTTTTGGCGGGATGATATCCTGCAATTCAACTCTGTTAACTTTTACGCCCCATTTGTTAGTCGCATCATCCAAAATCGCTCTTAATTCATGGTTAATTTTATCTCTTGAAACAAGAGATTCATCCAAATCCAATTGACCGACTAAGTTTCTCAGGTTTGTTTGAGTAAGTTTTTCTATTGCCTCTGGCAAGTTTTGAATTTCGTAAACAGCAGACTTCGGATCAACTATTTGGAAGTACAAAAGTGCGTTAATACTTATAGAAACGTTATCCTTTGTAATAACGTTTTGTCTCGGGAAATCGTAAACGGCTTCTCTCAGGTCAATTCTGGTTCTTTTCTGAATAACGGAATAGCTCGCTCCGTCAAAACCACGCTGAGTTACTTTCCAATCAATCGCACGAGGTGCATCAAGAACAGGTATAATCCAATTAAAACCGGAATCTAAAACCTTGTGAAACTTTCCTAAGCGTTCAATAACAACTACTTCTGCCTGCTGTACTATGACAACACCTTTAGCCACAAGCAGAATCGCCAATACTACTAAAAATACAGAAAATGTAAACATTATAAACTCCTTCTTCAATTAAAACTTGTATTATTCACCGACTTTAGAAACATACATAATTATGCTTTCATTCCTAATAATTTTTACATCGCTCCCTTTGGGAATAAATTCGCCATTGTCACTTCTTGCTTCCCAACGCTCTCCGTAAATATTAATTACCCCTTGTGAATCTGAGATATCTTCTTCAGCTTTCAAAACCTGTCCTATATATTTACTTTTCATTCCTGTTTCGGTTTCTTTGTTAAATCTTTTAATTAATATCGGCCGCAGAAAGATAAATGAAACGAAAGAAAGTACACAAAATATAACTACAAGGCCATAAATATTAGCGTAAAACAAAGATACCGGAGCACAAATGAATGCCGCCAAAGCAAAATTTAAAAAGAACATGCTTGGAGTAAATATTTCCAAAAGTAAAAAAATTATCCCCACAACAGTCAACATTTGCCAAGTCAACATAAACAACTCCTCTCCTATATATTAAATAAATAATTGCCGAATTGCATAAATATATGAGGGCTAAGCCCTATTTATACGTTTACCTCTATGCTTCACCAATTAAAGCATTTATATCGGCAACCATTTCATCAGGATCGAAACCATGAACTCTCGCGCCTGCTTCAAGATTTTCAAATCTGGCAGCTGCACAGCCCAAACAACCCATGCCGTATTTTTGGAATATAGCAACAGATTCAGGATGCGCCTGTACTATTTCAATAATTCCCATATCCTTCGTAACTTTTGCCATAATTAATACTCCTTATATTGATTTTTTTAATAACTTCATTAAAACAACAGTGTAATTATATCACAGTTGAGAAAGGATTAAAATATGCAGTTTATTAAAAATTTTTTTAAAGATGAATCAGTAATCGGCTTGAGCGGATTGAGGAAAAGACGTGAATATGCAACGGTCAGCATTCCGGAATCATACAAAAAAACATACATTACAAATACCGCAAGAAATTACCTGCTTATTTAACTAAATGTAAACTCCGATATCTATTGCAACGCTTTTTTATATAGAGTATAATGTTAACCAATAGAGCACATGAGGAGTTTATTATGAGATTAAAAAATGGTTTCACTTTAGCGGAATTATTAATTGCTTTGGGCATAACAGCAGTGGTGGCAGCTTTGATGGCTGCAGCATTTAGTCAGGTGAAACCGGATAAAACAAAAATGCTATATTTAAAAGGATATGATACCCTAACCCAATCAGTAAAAATGCTGGTAAACAGTTCCACAATATATGGCCCTGTCTATGTGGTAGGTAACAGGACTTATGATGTTTCAAAGTATCCTTTATTAAACTTGGATGCGCCCTTAAATACCTCTTTTAATGGCTATCAAAACCATGATAATCTTAAATTCGGAAAACTTCTTGCAGAAATGGTAAACGGAACCAATGGGACCGCAAGTGGAACATCTTCATATTCATTTGATTCCGACCCAGGTAAATTTCACTGGACTGTAACTCCGCAAGGAACTGCACTTTCTGCTTCAACAGGAAATATGGTTAATTTCTGCAATCATGTAACACTAAACATAGATAACAAAGATTTTAACTTCTGCGTTAGGCCGGATGGGGTGGTACAAATTCTTGATGCACAAGGGCAAACTTATGTAAACAACAGGAAGAATGTAAGAAGCAGGAATGATGTAACTGCGCAAGCGTCTTCTGTGCCAACATCTTGCAGCGCATATTTTTCCGTTGCAAACTTAGGTAACAATTATTATAAAATTGAGGGAGAAGCTTCACCAAATCCTACTCCTCCGGTTACACCGGGCACACCTGGTACACCGGGCCAAGCACAAAACGGTATAAAAGCAGATTAATTAAAATTCAATTAATAATTGTTAAGATTTGTTGCGAAAATTTTTATAAAAAGGCAATTTTTAAAACCTTCTAAACTTTATTAAATTGTGTGGTTAGTTTAAGTCTTTAAGGTTTTAGAAAGGTCAGGTTAATTATGCCGGATATACAGATAGACAGTATTGGCACTCGTCCAAATTATGCTTTGGCTTATTATAATACTCCTGCTATGAATTATAGTAACGTTTATGCAACTGGCAATCCATCTTTTGCGGGAAATTCCGCTCAGGTGAAATATATCGACAAGCAAGAGGATGATGAACAGCCAAAAAATAACAATAGAGCAGGAAAAGTTTTAAGCTTGATAGCAGTAGTTGGTGCATCAGTACTTTGCAGAAAAGCATACGTTAGAGGTAAAGCGAAAGGTGTTGAAGGATTCTTCAAGCGCATTGGTGAAGGTTCTCGTGAAATATATAACAACACAGTAAAAAATATAAAAAATAAACTAAATTTAAAAGGAACAGAAAAAACTCCGCCAACAGAACCACCAAGAGGTACAGGTGCCCCGAATGATTCGCCATTAGCTGCTATGAATGACAAAAAAAATGCAGCATAAAACATACAGAAAAAAGACCTTCTAACTGAAGGTCTTTTTTGTTATGAATTAATTGATTATTAGTGATTCAATGTCCAAACTGATGCAGGACCTACAGGAGAAACACTGCCGCCTCTCAACTGTAGCAAGAATTGGTCTTTAATCTGCCTGTTGCCTCTTGCTGCACAATTGTCTGCATTTGGAACAGCATTAAAGTAGTCAGCACCAACACCCCATGCATTACCATCATCATTATTTGCATCTATTGCGCCATCGCAATTTGAAAGCATGTTAGGCGATCTTTCACCATTTATATCATATATAACCGTGAAACCAACAGGCAAACCGTCATTTGCAATATCAGTATTTGCAGGAGTAGACGGCGGATCAGCAGGTCTAAAAATAAGAGCTGAACCATCACGGAAAAATACTATACGTGTAGCTGCAGTTACCAGACCACCCGCCGCTGCACCTTGCGTCAAGGCCGTTGATGCCGGAGTTGCCCCGGTAAAATTACTCCTAACTAAATCAACCTGAGCCCTGCTGAGCAACATGCCTGACAATGTTTGCGAATTAGCAGCTGCTTCCATATCATTAAAAGCCGGCTCCGCTCTTAAACTTGTATAATCGAATCCACCAATTGCGCTACTCATTTGC
>CAJOOA010000019.1 GCA_905236055.1 Candidatus Gastranaerophilales bacterium
ACATTTAGTCACCTCCTCAGTCGGCAGAGTCAAGCTGCGCTACATCCCGATTAAATATTTAATTTTCAATTATCGCAATGCCAATACTACCTTAAACACAAAGATAAATCAAGTTAATTAAATCAGCACTCTGACTACGCCTACCAGTCCGCCTATTAGCATATAAAACAACGGTCCTTTTTTTGATTTTACACTTAACAAAAGAAATGCAAATAACAACACTAAACCTTTTAAGTCGCCGAGTTCAGGTTTTATTAGACCTACCGCAACAGATGTCATCAGTGCACAACCTATAGGTTTTAATGTTTCTAAAAGCGCCTTTACATAAAAGTTATCGCTATATTTTCTTAAAAGTTTTGAAACTATAATAACCAATATAAAAGAGGGTAATATCTCAAACATTGTGGCAACTAATGCACCAACGATACCAGCTGTCTTTATACCTGCATAAGTTGCGACATTTATACCGACAGGCCCCGGAGTTATTGATGCAACAGCAGTCATATTAGTAAGTTCTCTAACAGTATACCAGCCATGATGAATCGCTATATGGTATAAAAACGGAATCGTTGCATATCCGCCGCCAAAAGAAAAAAGTCCTATTTTAAAAAATTCGTAAGCCAAAAGAAGATATATCATAATTTCCTCCTTTTTAACTCGGATTTTTTAACTAATATGCCAATAACAGAACATAATATTATGACGTGAACCGGAGGAAGTTTTATAATCAAAAGCAAAATAAGCGCAAAAAGAAACATTAAATAGAAAAATGTATTACGTTTTGATTTTTGCCATATTTCTCTCACAGTCAATATAATTAGAGCTATTACTGCTATACCCACACCCCAAAATATGCCGTTAACAAACCTGTTATTTATGAAATATTGAATAACCGTTGCCAAAAAAGCTATGCTTATAAAAGGAACGGTTATAACACCCGACATTGCCGCAGCTGCACCCTTTTTGCCCAATAATTTATACCCCGTAAATATTGAGATATTTGCGGCAACGATCCCCGGCAAAGACTGAGATAATGCAAAATAATTAACTATGTCTTCTTCTTTTATTAAATTTCGTTTTTTGCACAACTCCGAAGTCAGTATGGGTAAAATCACATAACCGCCACCTAGTAATATGGCACCGATTTTTACAAAAATACCGTATAAATTTAAAGCAGAAATTTTATTCATATTAAATTTTTAGTTCTAATATCCGCAAGTAAGCCCTGCACAAAGATTTATGGATTGCCCCGTTACCCCTTTTGCTTCATCCGAAATTAAGTACTTAACCATACCAGCGATTTCTACCGGGGAAATAAATCGTTTTTGAGGGATGCATTCTGTAATTTCCTCTTTTGTAAAATCACCTTCACTTGCTGAAGAATTCCCCATTTCAGTATC
This sequence comes from Candidatus Gastranaerophilales bacterium, assembly GCA_905236055.1. Lineage (GTDB taxonomy): Bacteria > Cyanobacteriota > Vampirovibrionia > Gastranaerophilales > Gastranaerophilaceae > CAG-196. The sequence continues at coordinate 1,401 of CAJOOA010000019.1, forward strand.
AACCCATCCGGGATTTATCGTATTTACAGTAATTCCGTATTCTGCAAGTTCTAATGCCAGTGCTCTTGTTGCACCTGTTAAACCTGCTTTTGTTGCTGAATATACAGCCGCATTTGCCTCCCCGAGCACGCCACTAATTGAACCGATATTAATTATCCGGCCGAATTTATTTGATTTCATGTAAGGTACAGCCCTTGATATCAAATATATTGGGGCTTCTAAATTCAATCTTGCTATATGCTTAATTTGACAATATTCCGTACTCTCTATAGGTGCATATAGATATTCACCGGCATTATTTATAAGGACATCAATTTTATTTGAAGCTATATAATCCCCCAAAGCCCTCAAATCAAGCTCATTGGTTAAATCACAAGCGCAATAATTGTCGTAAATTGATAATAATTTTTCATCTCTACCTGATGCAAATATATTCCCCGTAAGATTTTCACAAACTGACTTTCCTATCCCTCTAGTTGCACCCGTTACAAGTATATTCATAAAAAATTCTCCTCAGTTAATTATAACATAAGGAGAATTCGAAAAATATGTGTGACAAAGTCTACGATAAAAATTGTGCCTTATAAACCTCAAAGGTTATGGACGGAGTATCTTTCTGCTGACCTTGATTAAATACTCTGGACGCTTCACTTCTCAACCCTGCAAAATACGTCATTGCTTGGCCATCAATTGCACTCTGACTAAGCAACTGTATTGCATTGTTAAAAGCAGCATAATCCTTTTCATAGTCGCCAGTTGCCCGAACACCTATTTGTGCGCACAGCCCGGCCCAAGGAACGACCTTTTTGCCGTTTTGATTCTCAATCTGATTTTGCACCTGCTCGGAATACTCAGCATACATAGCCTTGTCTAATTTTTTGAGGTCATCGACACTGCCAGTGGGGGTAACATTAAATTTAGTAAACGCGTCTTTTAACTCTCTTTGGTTTGCAGGCACCCTGCCCAAATAGGAGTAAATGTTAGCGCTCGTATAAGAATATACCCCGTTAACCGTAAAATTCGACATGACACACCTCTTATATGATATATTCTGTATATCGGCATTTTTTTGAAAAACTTTAATGTTTTCGGATAAATATTTACAAAACTTTACAATAAACCTGAAAAAGCCCGAAAAACGGGCTTTTTATTTTATATATTAAATATATCCAAAATTATTTTATATTTTTTACCGCAGCATTTATCAAACCTCTAAACAAAGGATGAGGTCTTTCAGGGCGCGATTTGAATTCCGGATGGAATTGGCATGCAACGAACCAATCAAGATTTGGTAATTCAATTATTTCAGACAACATGCCGTCTGGAGACATTCCTGAGAATACAAGCCCTGCGCTCTTTAATGCATCTATGTACTCAGTATTGACTTCATATCTGTGTCTGTGTCGTTCGGAAATTTTTGCGGAACCGTATGCCTCATATGCTTTTGTACCCTTATTTAAAATACAATCATAAGCCCCTAAACGCATTGTTCCGCCATATCCTTTTACATTCTTTTGTTCAAGCATTAAATCCACAACCGGATAGGGCGAATTTTCATCAAACTCAGTTGAATTCGCGCCTTTAAGACCAGCAACGTTACGGGCATACTCTGTTACCGCGCATTGCATCCCCAAACAAATTCCCAAAAACGGGAGATTGTTTTCTCTGGCGTATTTTATAACATTTAATTTTCCTTCAATACCTCTTATGCCGAATCCACCCGGAACAATAACACCATCGACATCTGACAACAACTCATTACATTTAGCCGCGTCAACACATTCTTCCGAATTTATCCACTTTATTTCCGTTTTTGCATTGTGCTCATAACCGGCATGCTTTACTGATTCTACGACCGAAATATACGCATCGGACAATTTTGTATATTTCCCTGCAATAGCGATTCTTATAGTTTTATCCGGATGGTTAATTCTATCAACAAGATTCCGCCAATTAGTCAGATCTGCATCCTTTTCAGGCGTCTGCAAGAGTTTTAAAACGACATTGGCAAAGTTTTGTTCTTCTAATGCCAACGGAACTTCGTAAATACTCTTCATATCACGGCACTCTATAACTGCTTCTTTTGAAACTGAGCAGAACAATGCCAATTTATCTTTTTCTGTTTTTGGAATCGGTTTCGAAGTCCGGCAAACCAGGATTTCCGGCTGAAGCCCATAGCTTCTCAGAACTGTAACACTGTGCTGTGATGGTTTTGTTTTAAGCTCTCCTGAGGTTGGCAAGTACGGAAGCAATGTGCAGTGAATATTAATTGCATTACCTATGCCGACTTCAGTCTTAAATTGCCTTATTGACTCTATAAACGGCAAACTTTCTATATCACCTATAGTTCCGCCGATTTCTATAATCTGAAAATCGGGTTTAAAATGCTTTTGCGCTTTAACAAGCCGTGATTTTATTTCATTGGTTATATGAGGTATAACCTGAACTGTTGCACCTAAGTAGTCCCCCTTACGCTCTTTTTGGATAACAGTTTGATAAACGCTGCCTGAAGTAACATTACTGATTTGAGAAAAATTTGTATCAATAAATCTTTCGTAGTGTCCCAAATCCAAATCCGTTTCTGCGCCATCGTCGGTAACAAATACCTCCCCATGCTGAAACGGGCTCATTGTTCCGGGATCAACATTTATATACGGGTCGAATTTCTGAATCGCTACTGAAAATCCCCTTGCTCTGAGCAATTTCCCAAGAGAAGCGCCTATTATTCCTTTCCCGAGTGAACTTACAACACCACCTGTAATGAATATATATTTAGTCATAGTTGTTTCCTTATTTAAATGCTAAATCCGGTTGACGAGCTGCTAACGTTTCATCAATTTTCTTCACCGTAGTCGTTTTTGGTGATTTTAGCACCTCACCAGGATTTTTCTCAATTTCCTCCGATATCTTAATCATCGTATCTGCAAAATTATCTAAAACCTCTTTGGATTCCGATTCTGTGGGCTCAATCATTATTGCCTCATGAACTATCAGCGGGAAATAAACCGTTGGCGGGTGGTAACCTGAATCCATAAGTCGTTTAGCTATCCCAATAGTAGAAACCCCTTGTGCATGCTGTTTCTCTCCCGATAAAACAAATTCATGCATGCAAGGATAATCATAAGGTAATTCATAGTTATATTTGAGTTTTTCTTTCAGATAATTAGCATTTAAAACAGCATCAGCACTTGCTAACTTTAAATTATCACCCATCATTAAAATATACGCATATGCCCTTACGAGCACGCCAAAATTACCAAAGAAAGCTCTTACTTTCCCTATTGAATGCTTTATATTGTAATTCCGGTAATACTTATTATTTTCTTTTTCAACAATCGGGTATGGCAAAAATTCCTTTAAATACTCTTTGACCCCAACAGGTCCGGCTCCCGGACCACCTCCTCCATGCGGAGTTGAAAAAGTCTTATGAAAATTAATATGAACAATATCAAATTCCATTAAAGCGGGATTTGTCCAACCCATAATGGCATTGAAATTTGCACCGTCATAATATAACAAAGAACCGTTATTATGCATCAATTTTGAAATTTCAATTACATTTTCTTCAAAAATCCCTAATGTATTGGGATTTGTCATCATAATTGCAGCAACAGAATCATCTAAAAGGTTTTTCAAAGCTTCAATATCAACTTGACCTTTTTCATTTGATTTTACTTCAACAATTTCAAAACCGCACATTTTCGCACTTGCCGGGTTGGTTCCATGCGCAGAATCAGGAATTATAACTTTTTTCCGCTGTGATTCACCTTTTACTTCAAAATATTTTTTTACAATCATCATTCCGGTAAGTTCACCATGCGCACCGGCGGCAGGATGGAGTGTTATAGCATCCATACCCGTAATTTGCTTAAGTTTTTCTTGTAAATTATACATTAATTCTAAAGCGCCCTGTGCATCATCATCCGATTGAAGAGGATGTAAGTTATTAAAGCCCTCAAGATTTGCAAGCAGTTCATTAACTTTAGGGTTATATTTCATGGTACAAGAACCTAATGGGTAAAAACCTTTTTCAATACAGAAATTTCTGTCAGAGAGCTCTTTATAATGACGCATGACATCTAATTCGCTCAACTGTGGTAAGCCAATACCTTTCTCCCTAAAAAACGATTCAGATATACCACTCTCAGATAGCTGTTCTATATCCCCAACACTAACCCCACAAACTCCGTTAGATTTTTCAAATATTGTCTTCATCAATTTTTTCCTGTTTTAACAATTCTTTTTTTATTTTGTCCAAACCGTTTTGGATAATACGTGATATTCTGGACTGTGAAATATTAAACTCTACGGAAATATCTTTGAGTTTTTTATCATAAAAATATTTTGCCTCGATTAAATCCCGCTCTCTTTGGGATAAATTTTGCATTAAATCTATTATCCTATTTTTCAAATCCAATATTTCCGCCTTTTCCTCGGGCGTTCTTGACAAATCTTTTATTAAAGTAGGATTTTCCGCATCTGCCATTTCATCAATTGATAATATAGTCCTATAAACAGCGTCTTTTACTTTTTCTTGTTCATCAGACTCACTATTTTTCATTACAGACCATCTGTAACGTCTTCTCATCTCGTTTCTTATAGCCCATTTTATTGCTTTTGTGAGATATGCTTCATTGTATAACTGTTTGTTGGATGAATTATTGACAATGTAATATGCCGTATATGTAGCTAAACTTATGACCTCAGACAAATCAATTAAACCGAGGTTGGAAAATCTTTTGTATTCTACTTTCGATACAGTTTCAATTAAATCTTTATATTGAGAAAGATTAATTCTGTTCTCTCTCTCTTTATTAATGGCATCCAAATCTCTCATGTTTTATAATATACCAGAAACAATGGTTATTATCAAACTAAAATTTTTGCAATAAACGCAAAACATGTTACAATAGTAAAGAAAGAAGAGGGCATTAAAATATGATTAATTCAAAATACATAAAATCCGCAATATTGGCATTTTTTTGTGCAGTTATTTTTACGGGAAGCTGCCTATACACAGATAAAGTTACAGCAGAAACACTTACTCAGCCCGCATGCGCAGTTACTGATGCCCAAACGGTAAAACCACTGGATATAGTTAACTCACCTAAGAGCTTTTTAAACAAAAAGGTTTCTATCAAGGCTAAATTTGATAAGTTTTCGACACTCGGCTTGGACTACAAACCGGCATATAGGTCATCTAATGAATATATCTCTTTCCTGATTAAAAGAGATGATACAACATTTGATATACCCCTTTCGGAAATGAAGTTATTTATGAAAAGGGCCGAAGCGGAGAAATATATCGACTTAAAAACAAACGACGAATTAAAAATCACAGGAACAGTATTTTCAGATGCGCTAGGAGATGCGTGGGTAGAAACTGAAAGTATCACTATTTTGAAAAAAGCACCGGAAAAAGACGGAGTTAAGTAATAATGGATAACTTAGAAAAAGATAAATGCAAGGTCTATCTTGCAGTACACGGGCATTTTTATCAGCCGCCACGTGAGAATCCTTGGTTGGAAGCTATTGAACAGCAAGATAGCGCACTGCCCTTCCATGATTGGAATGAACGCATAAACAGTGAATGCTACAATCCCAATTCAGTATCCAAAATAGTCGATAATGAAAACAAAATTCTTGATGTTGTTAACAATTATGAGTATATGAGCTTTAACTTCGGTCCGACATTGCTTTCTTGGATGGAAGAATATGCTCCTATTGCCTATGAAAGAATTATAAAAGCTGATATTAGCAGCAGAAAACTTCATAATGGTCATGGAAACGCTATTGCGCAAGTTTATAACCACATGATTATGCCCCTTGCAAATGAACGTGATAAACAAACACAAGTTAAATGGGGTAAAAAAGACTTTGAATACAGGTTCGGGAGAGAATCTGAAGGCATGTGGCTTGCAGAAACGGCTGTTGATGATGATACCTTAAGAGTTCTGGTAGAAAATGGTATCAAATTCACTATACTTTCTCCCTACCAAGCGCAAAAAATAAGAAAAAACGGCGAGGAGAATTGGCAAGATGTAAGCTGGGGGAATATTGACCCGGCTCGCTCTTACAGATATTACATAAAATCGGCTCCTGGTAAATATATAGATTTGTTTTTCTATGACGGAGCTATTTCAAAATCAGTTGCTTTTGATGAACTTTTAAGAGATGGCGATAAATTTACTCGCCGGCTTGAGGACGGAATTTCAACAATGCGAAATTATCCTCAGCTAATTAATATTGCAACTGATGGAGAAAGCTACGGACACCACACCAAATTTGGTGACATGGCACTTTCTTATGCTATGAAATTGAAAGTAAAGGATTCCGGCTTTACAGTAACAAATTACGCAGAATATCTTGAAAAATATGCGAGCAATTGGGAAGTTGATATAAAACCGGTATCTTCGTGGAGTTGTTTCCATGGTGTCGGGAGATGGTGCGAAGACTGCGGCTGTTCAACAGGTGGTAATCCTGGATGGAATCAAAAATGGCGCAAACCGTTGAGGGAAGCATTAGATTATCTCAGAGATGAAACAGTTACAATATTCAATAAGAACGGCAAAAAATATTTCCTTAATCCCGAATTAACACGGGACAATTATATAAATGTCATACTTGACAGAAGTGAAACAAGTGTAAAAAGTTTTCAAGACGAATATTTTATGCCTGATTTAACAGATGAAGACAAAGTCAGAGCAATGGAGCTTTTGGAAATACAAAGACATGCAATGCTGATGTACACTAGCTGCGGATGGTTTTTCTCGGAAATATCCGGACTTGAAACTGTCCAAATAATGAAATATGCAGCGAGAGTTATTCAATTATCTAAATCCTTTGTAAAAAAAGATCTTGAGCCACATTTTCTTGAAATATTAGATGAAGCTGAAAGTAATTTACCGGAATACGGAACCGGTAAGAAAATCTATGAAAAATTAGTACGCCCATCTATTGTTACACCAAAACAAATTGTAAGCTTATGGGCAATATCTTCGCTTTATACCGACATAGAAGACGAAGAAGATGTTTATTGCTACAGGATCAAAAAACATTCTTACAAAAGAGTTGTAAAAGGTAATTCTCAACTCGTTGTAGGTAATATTGAGGTTAAATCCAAAGTTACAATGGAAAAATCAAATCTGGCATTTGCCTTGCTTCAATTCTCCGGCGGGGATTTCCATTGCGCAATAAAAGAATATTATGACGGATTTATGGAAACAAGGAAGGAATTAGTCAGAACCTATTTAGTTTCTCCATTAACTGAAATTATAAGAACTATAGACAGCAACTTTGGAACAGAATACTTTACGCTTAAAGATATATTTATAGAAGAACGTAGAAAAATCCTTCAAACAATGCTAAAGGGTAAATTGAAAAACTTCTCAAATACCTATGAAACAATGTACAACGAAGGTAAGGGATCTATATACCAAATGCAATCGTTAGGGCTAGAAATTCCTAAAGAATTTAAGATTTCCGCACAATACGTTCTTACAAAACAATTTAATGAATTATTTACTGATTCAAGGGGCTTTATAGATGCTGATGTTATACAACAAGCATCTGATATAAATTTTGAAGCAAAAAGAATAGGCATTGAAATTGATAAACTACCTACAGCAAAAATATTTAGTAAGAAAATAGCTCAAAATGTCGGAAGATTGGCCTATGCACTTGATATACAACAAATTGATGCCACCTTGGAACTTTTGGATTGCATAGATAAGCTTGAACTAAAAGTTGATATAGCAGAAGCACAAAATGACTTTTTCGCAAAAATAGTCGATAATTTGAGCGAATTAATCCAAAATATGTCTTGTAACGCAGACAAAGAATTGGTTACAATGCTCTTTGCCGTAGGCGAAAATTTGAATATTAATATGGACTACTACAAACAGATGTTTGAGAGAGTTTTGGTCGGCGAAAAGAATCAATAGTTTTATGAAGCCGAACCAAAATTACCGGCAAGTGTGCTTAGGGCTCTTTGTTCGGCACGGTTTGCTCTTTTAATGGCCGACTCAAGACCGGAATTATCAAAAACTTTGTTAATTTTTATGGCTGTTTGTGCAGGAATATATTTATTTACCTGTGGTGTATTATCCGAATTCTTCAACACATTTTCAGATGATGGTATGTATGTATAATTGTCATATTTCTTTTCTTCTATAGCTTTTGCTTTAATATGTTGTTCAGCTGTTGCGTCCGTTCTTTTTATTTCCGGCATAAACACTTCCATCACATTTTTATTTTGTTGGCTGTTTTCAGCTATTTGATTATCCTTTGATTGAACTTCCTCTGCATCAACATTAGCATTAGGGGTAATTTTTTCTTGTTCAACTGTCACATTTTCATTTAGAGCTTCAGGTTTTAGAAGTTCAACAGGTTCTTCTGCCTTTTTAGCAAGTTCAATCATTGATTCTGGAACCATTTTTGGCGTTTTGTCCGTACTTATTTCTTTAACTTCAGCAACTTTTTCTTCTGCCTGAGGGTTAAGTTTTGAGTTTTGAATTTCCACCATTCTTGCTCTTAGGTCATTCATGGTAAATTCTTCTTGTTTTTCCTTTTCGGATTCCATTTCTTTGTCTTTTAAGTCATCGTAACCCTTACCGAATAATTTGGTTGTAGTTTTTTCAATCAATTTATCGGCTAATGCAGCACCGCCAAATAAGAAGAGAATAAATCTTCCCGGGCCAAATATTACATAATCTTTCATCAAATTAGGTATTCTTCTTACGAAATTACCTATTACAGATTTATTTTGATAACTTTCAAGCTTAACCAAATCTGACTTTGAAAACCGGCTTATTCCTCTCAAGGTTTCAGTCAAAAGATTTTGATTTTTAACTTGTCGCATACCTTTTAATTTTTTCTTTAATGCACGTTTTGCATTCCAATATTCTTTCCAACTTCCGAATTTTTGTTCTGTAACAAGTTTATTGAAATCCTGTTTGTCTTTAAGATATTCTGCGACCTTTGCTTTACCCATACCGGTATACTGAATACCACCAAACGCGTGAATTGCTTTAAGTACAATCGGGAAATACAATACCCAAGCGAAAGAATTTATTACACCCGAAACTGCAGTACCAACTTTTTCTTCTTTTTCTGCCTTTATTGTATTAAGAACAGCCGTAGCAAGCATAGGTGTAACCCAAAGTAATACTGTACCTTTGCCGCCACCTCTGAATGTAAACATTTCGTGCAATTTTTGAACCAATTTAGACATAAATGCCCCCGTCTTGGTTTTTGCACCCTCACCTACAGTCTTGCTTGCGATTCTATTGCATATACCGAATGGACTTTCAATACTAGTAAATGGTTGATAAGAACCCATTATTGCGAGTCTTCCATTTGCAAATCTTAAATTCTTTAGGTTTTTACAAGCTTTTTCAATAAGATTTATGCTCTTACCCGTTGTATCTTCAAAAATTGTTTTAACCTCGATTTCAGTTAAACCTGATTTTTTAAGGATTTCCTTGACAACTGTTTCACTTGCACTGTTTGATGAAAGTATACTCACAATTTCATCTTTTGAACACCCTAATCTTTGAAGGATAATTCTATTTACAGCTTCAGATTCTTTTGCATTTGAAAGTTTTGAAAGTTTTTTTACATTATATAATTTCTTTAACCCATTCATTTCAGCATCATCCAGAACTAAATTTTTGAGTCTGAAATTAAGTTCCGTTCCGCCATCAGGAGTTAAACCAAGCTTAGAAGCCAATTCTCTGAATTTTTGTACTATACGTTGATTTGTCGTTTCCAACTCACTTTTCGGCATAGCCCATTCAGGTCGTGTTGGAGATTCAACCATTGCACGAATCATATTGCTTTTCATGGCTGTTGTTTTTATTTTGCCCCAACCGTTTTTAATAAATTTCAATACTTTTTGCACACCATTACTTTGCACAAATTTTGATTCTTGTATATTATCACCAAATTTTGCAGCTCTGCCTACAATACTTTTTTCGTACTCTTTATTACAAGACTTATCAAATTTATCTACTCCAATTGAAAGCCCCGCAGCTGTACCAAGCATAAGTAATGGGTGTTCAAACCAAGGTGCAATCAATCCCATAATATCCGCTTTTTTAATTTTATCCATAAAGGTTTTCGGTTTTTGGTAACTCTCCGGCATATAATACAAATCCGGCAAATCCGAATTCGGAACATTTTCTAAAGAAGAATTTGCATTAAAATCCTGCGGCATCATTAACCCGGGTATAGGACTATACATCATATCTGCCTTGAATCCCGGCTCTTTATGATGAACATTATAATTATTCACGTTATTGTTAATAGTATTCACAACCGATAACCTTCACCTGTCCGTATATAATAAATAAGTAAAATTTCAGACAAAAATTGCCTAAAATTATTTAAATTTTAATTTTTGTAAAGTTATTAGTTTAAATATTTTTTGTCAACTAATTCATCAGGTAAAAATTGTTGATATTGCTCAGGCGCAGAATGAGTATAGATGTATCCTTTTCCAAATCCATATTTCTCGGCGTCTTTATAATGAGCATCCCTTAAATGCATTGGCGGAGGAAAATCATTGCCAGATTCAATATCAGCTAATGCCGAATCTATTGCTACACATGCTTTATTAGATTTTGGAGCTTTTGCTACATATACAACAGCATTTGCTAACGGAATTCTGCCCTCCGGCAGACCAATTATTTCAACGGCCTTGTACGCACTGACAGCAATATTCATTGCATTAGGATCTGCGATCCCTACATCTTCTGCCGCACACACAATCAATCTTCTAGCAATAAATCTCGGATCTTCACCGGCTTCAATCATTTTTGCAAGATAATAAATTGCCGCATCGGCATCAGAACCGCGCAGACTTTTTTGAAAAGCTGATGCACAATCATAATGCTCTTGCTCTGAATAATGTGTATTTCTTTGCTGACTAATATTTTCTAAAATATCAATTGTTAATGCTCTTGTACCTTTTGAAAAATTACTTGCGAAGTAAGAATTTTCCACCAGATTTAATGCGCATCTCGCATCTCCTCTTGAAATGTTTACAATAAATTCTACGACTTCGTCATCGTATTGTATTGGTTGATAATTCTTTTCTAAATACTCAAATCCCTTATTAATGATTTTAGCCATACTAATATCGTTAATCGGATTTAACCTTATAACCTGAACTCTTGAAAGTAATGCAGGGATGACCTGAAACGATGGGTTTTCCGTCGTTGAACCAATCAGAAAAAGTGTCCCATTTTCCAAATATGGCAATAGTGCATCTTGCTGCGTTTTTGAATAACGATGTATTTCATCAATAAACAAAATCGTTTTTTGCCCCGCCCTCAATGCCTCTTTGGCTTTTTCAACAGTTTCTTTAATTTCTTTTATACCTGAAGAAACCGCAGATAATTCTATAAATTGGGCATTAACCTTTGAAGCAATTAACCGCGCAAGAGTTGTTTTTCCGCACCCCGGAGTCCCCCAAAATATAAGTGAAAACAACCTTTGTGCCTTTAGAAGGTTTATTAAAGGAGAGTTTGTGGCTATTATATTTGACTGTCCTAAAAAGTCATCAAGTGTCTTTGGTCTGAGAATCTCAGCCAACGGTATTTGTTTATTTGCTTCCTCAAGCTGCGTGAATAAATCCATATAAATATACTAACACGATAATAAGAATTTTTCCGTTATTAATCCATCTAAGATGCTAAATTTGTTAAGTTTTTTGGCACATTTGATAAAAAATGTTAGAATAAAAGCATATTTTCCCCATTAAATTCAATGTTAAGGAACAATACATGAAAGCCATTATCTTAACTTATGCCCCAATTAGTGAACAAGAACGTAGCATATTGCAAGAAACAAAAATCTATAAATTAGCTTTAAATCAACACAGTAGAGAGCTTCGACCGAATGCCAGAATAGTTTCCGACTATGTTTTGGAAAAAATTTACAATAATTATCCGGAAAAGATAATAAGCGTGAGAGATACATTAAGACAAAAATCAAATCGCGTTGAATATTTTGACGGAGAATTCAAAGGTGCAACTATCCTCGCAGCAATTGATTATTTGGTTTATAAAAAATATGACGAGATTTTGCTTGTTGGCAATAATACGGTAAACAATGAACAATTTAAAAATGATGTAAAACAAGAAATTGATAAAATCAAACACAAAGCCAAAATTTTCCAATATTCAAACGGAAATTTTAACCTAGCCGTAAAAACAATTTCCGAATTTTGCGAATAGAACTCTATAAAACACTTAATTCTAAAACAGTGCTTTTATTCCAAGTAAAATTAAAAGAATCCCTCCCGATATTTCAAGTAATTTTGAGGGCAATTTTTTTAATTTTAATCCCGCAAAATATCCTAAATTAGCATCTGCAAAAGTAATAAGCCCGATTAGAATTATAGGCCCTAAAATTTTGTTTCCAAACAATGAAAGAGTAATACCTGCAGAAAATGCGTCTATACTTGTAGCAATACCTATAAGAAAAAGTGTTTTAAAATTGATTGTGGCAGTTATATTTTCCTTGCTTTGATTCGATTCTAAAATGAACTTTATCCCTAAATAGGTAAAAATTAAAAAGACAATAAGTTTTGAATATGGTTCTATGTATACCTTAACAAAATTTGTTAAATAATATCCAAAAACGGGCATTATCGCTTGAAAAAAACCTGTACATAAGGACAATGAAAGAGAATTTTTGATGTGTGATTCCCTAAATTTCAATGCATATGTAAAAGAAACAACACAAGCATCAATAGATAAAGCTATGGCTAAAATAATAATCTCAAAATATGACATACTAATATTCTACCGCCATAATTAAAATTAGCAAAATAATATAGCAACAAAAAAGAGCTCTTTGAGCTCATTTTATAAATGGTACCCC
>CAJOOA010000020.1 GCA_905236055.1 Candidatus Gastranaerophilales bacterium
ACAAAACTATTATACCATTTTGGGCGAAAACCCCCTAAGATTGTAACAAAAGTTTTACATCTAAACCTAAGAAGTGCGCCAAATGTGGCTTTGGATACATTTTTAACGCTGAAACGCAGTCGGTAAAAGGGCTCACTGTGATGTGAAAATAATATTTCCTTCCTTATCTTCCTAAGCAGTAGCAACTGCCGAGTTTTTGATGATTTCCATCAATCTTGTTACCATCAAATCTTCAAATCGTTTGGCGGTTTCTTCGTCTTTTGCCTCAAATCTCAGGGTAAATACGGGCTCCGTATTACTTTGTCTTATGAGTGCGAATCCGCCTCCCTCAAACACGATACGCATTCCGTCAATAGTTATAATTTCTTTGATTTTCTCTCCGAAAAAGTTCGGATTTTTGGAAACCTCATTTTCAAATATTTCGAGCGTGGATTTTTTAAGCGAATTCGGGCAAGAAAGTCTTACCTCCGGCGAAGAATAAATCTGTTTAAACGGCTCCAGCATATCCGAAATCTTGAATTGCTTATTATATCTTTTCTTTTCCGCAATAGTTTCAATAATTCTGCATCCGGCATAAATGGCATCATCAAACCCGTAATAGCGGTCTTTAAAGAAAGTATGTCCGCTCATTTCACCCGCAAGCACCGCTCCGACTTCTTTCATCTTTGATTTGATATAACCGTGACCGGTTTTGCACATAACTGCGATTCCGCCAAGAGAATTTATTGTGTCATACAAAACCTGTGAACACTTAACTTCCGATACTATAAACGGTTTTATTCCTTTTGCGTTGTAATATTTAATAATATCCTGCGCATAGATAAGCAGAAGTTTGTCTCCGGTAAGCGAATGACCTTCCGAATCGATAACTCCTATTCTGTCGCTGTCGCCGTCAAAAGCAATACCTACATCCGCGCGGTTTTCGACCACAGCTTTTTTAATATCATCGAGAGTTTTTTCTTCACTCGGATTCGGGTGATGGTGCGGGAATCTTCCGTCCGGCATAGAGTATAGCTCAATAACCTCGCAGCCCAAAGCACGATACAACTTTGGAGCAACAACTCCGCCTGTCGCATTTGCACTGTCTACAACAACTTTTAAGCCGTCTCCTATTCTGCCGAATGATTTTGACAATGCTTCTATATAATCCGGTATTAAATCGTACTCAACATACTGACCTTTTGGCGATGCCGGAAGCTGCATATTGTATTCTTTTTCGGTAAAATCTTTTACGATTTTTATCTGTTCTTCGTTCAAAGATTGTTTCGCATAAGTCATTTTTAAGCCGTTGTATTGACTCGGGTTGTGGCTTGCCGTAATAATCATTGCGCCTGTTACTGGCATATACTTGGTTAAATACGGCGGAAGTCCGACAACTTCCGAATAATATCCCAAAGGTGTAGGGGCAAGCCCCATATCCACAACATTTGCACCGGTAGATAAAATACCGTCAATAAGTGCCTTTGATAATGCCGGAGAATGTAATCTCGCATCTCTGCAAACGGTTATCCATATTTCGGAAATATTTTTTTGGGTTTGGGCTTCCAAATATTTTACGAAACCTCTTCCCGACCAATAAAATAATTCTTCCGTTATATTTTCTTCGTAAATTCCTCTTATGTCATTTTTTCCGTAAGCAGATAAATCTAACATTTTAACTCCTCTTTGTGTATCAATTTAGTTATAACGCAAATCTGTAAATCTGTAAATCTGTAAGTCATTGCGAACGCTTTTCCGTCATTGCGAACGCTTTACCGTCATTGAGAACGCTTTACCGTCATTGCGAGCGCTTTACCGTCATTGCGAGCGCTTTTTCGTCATTGCGAGCGAAGCGAAGCAATCCAGTGAGTAATAAATCCGTAAGGAAATGTAATGCCCCCTCACCCTGCCCTCTCCCGTAAGGCGAGGGGTAGCGAACTACTCACTATTCACCATTCACTACTCATCACTCACCCATCAACATTTATTTATAATATAATGGTTATTACCATGCAAACAAAAGATTGTAAAAATAACATTGTCGGGCTTTATTTCGTTCTCCCTGCTCTTATCGGGACTTTTATTTTTATAATAATTCCGATTTTCTGCTCTTTTGCATTGAGTTTTACGGATTGGGACTTGTTAAATGAGGTGAAGTTTGTCGGCTTGGATAATTACAGAGCCGTCTTTAGCGAACCCGTATTTTTTCAAATACTTTTAAATACTGTTGTTTATGCGATTTCGGTTACGGTTTTTGCCGTAATTATTCCGTTCTTAATTGCAAGTATTCTGAATACAAAACTGCGCGGAGCCGAATGGTTTAAGACAATATATTTTCTTCCTTTTATTACGCCTGCAGTCGTAATTGCAATTGTTTGGGCGTGGATTTTTGACCCAAATATCGGCGGAGTAAATATGTTGTTCAAAACTCATTTAACCTGGCTTTTTGATACTCATCTCGCCATGCCGGTTCTGATATTCGTTTCTATATGGAAGCTCATAGGTTACAACACGGTTCTGTATCTTACCGGATTTGCTTCAATAAACAGTGAAATATATGAGGCGGCGAAAATCGACGGGGCGGATTTGCCGAAGATTTTCCGGTATATCAATCTACCTCTGCTTAAACCCACAACTTGTTTTGTAATTTTGGTTACATTAATATCGTCTTTTCAGGTTTTTGATTTGATTTATGTAATGACATCAGGCGGTCCGAACGATTCAACAAACGTAATTGTTTATGCAATATATAAATACGCATTTGAATACTTTGACATAGGAAAATCGTGCGCACTTGCATACATATTATTTGGAATAATATTCGTGCTTGCGCTTTTGCAGATGAAGTATTCTAAAAAATCAGATTAAACTTCTTCGGAAGCTTCTTCTTCATCATCCCCATCGTCTTCTTTTTTAATAATTTCGATGACATTTTTAGCCATTTCTTTTGCGATAATACTCCTTGTTGCATCGGGGCAGTTTTGAAGTAAGCTGATAGCGGTTCTCAGGGTGGCATCCAGGTCGTACCAACGGCCTTTTTGAGTATTATCCAATATATCTTCCGTCGCCGAAACTATGTCTTCCACGGATTCGTATTCTGCACTTGAAATATTGTGCTCGGTTATTATCTTAATCAAATTAAGCGCAATTTTTATCTGGGTTTCATCATCGGATTCTTCCAGCGTTTTCATAGCAGAAGAAAGAACCGGATCTTTGTCATACCATCTTCTTGCATTAGTAGTAAACTCTTCTTTCATATAAACCCTCCAATGACTAACCTAATAAAGACATGCTAATTATACATAACAATGGCAGGATTGTAAAGTTTTAACCGTTCATAATTCTGTCATACATGTATCTTTTGCGTAAAACCAAAGGAGTCAGCATAATTGTTTTTGCAAACTTAACAGCGTATGCGGCGAATTTCCGCATTGAAATCGGCAAACTCTTTATGTCCTTCTTCGTATTAATAATCCAATCGACAACAGTTTCGGCTTTTTGCTCAATATCCTTGATTTCATTTTTGAGATTGATGTAATCGGATAAAACGTAATAAGCATACCTGTTGGTGTTGATTTTTAATAACTCCTCGCTGTCTCTGTCCATTAATCCCTCGAACGATTGTACTGTATTATGTATAACGGCATTTTTCAGAAAAACTTTAATTTATTTTGGATAATTGTCATGCCTTTTCGGTTAAAACCTCCGTAACTCAATATTTACGGGAAAAATTAGTGTTTACAAATCTTAATGTATGATGTGATATAATCGTTTATTATGGAGGGTTCGGATATGTTAGAAAAACTTGAAAAATTTCAAATAACGATTTTGGCGGTTGTAATAGCAATTGGGGCAATGCTGAGTGCAAAAATAGTTACGTCGGGTTTGGCGCAAAACGGGATTTCTGTTACGGGTTCTGCGTACGAAATTGTTAAATCCGATTCCGGAAAATTGATTTTTAATATTTCAACTCAGGCAAAAACTAAGGCAGCTGCGTACCAGATTATGAAACAGCAATTGCCGGTCGTGGAAAAATACCTCAAGGACAAGGGAATAGATGATATAACGGTTAAAAATTACCACGGGTATTATTCCTACAAATACAACCAGGCAACAGGAAATTATACCAACGAAGTCGATGTATACAAACTTACTCAGCCGATGGAAGCCGCTTCTAAGGATGTTAATTTGATAAAAGAAGTTTCTATCGACATACAGAATCTTATTGATAAAGGAATCGATATTAGTGAAGCCGGTGCTGATTATTACTACTCAGGACTTGCGGATTTAAAGGTTAAACTTTTAAAGGAAGCGACCGTAGATGCTAAAAAGCGTGCTTCTGCTATGTTAAAAGCAAATAATAACAGCGTTGGCAAAATTCAATCCGTCAAAATGGGCGTGTTCCAAATAACGGATGTTGATTCAACAAACGTTTCGGATATGGGAATAAACGACACTTCAACAATTGACAAAAAGGTTACGGCAGTTGCAAACGTCGTGTTTAAGATTAAGTAGTAATCAATTTATAAATTACGTTGTTAATCGGAATCCCAATATATACCGTCAAACAGATCTCGAAATGTTTCTATCGGAAGTTCGATTTCTGTTGAGCTTTCGTGCGGATCGATTAGTGTAATAGTTTTATAATCATCACTTATTTTTGCTACTGCGTATTTGTGTTCGGCAAAAATTACTTGACCGTCAGAGAGCATTATCTTCATAGGACCATTAGAGGATTTATCATTTAAGACAGTTATTCGTTCGCTGTTTTCAGGATCTTTTTTATCAAGTATATAAGTTTTAGTTCCTTTGATGCGTTTGTAATTCCGTATAGATTTAATATCTATCATTGATGTTACAGGGTGTCGATTAGTTTCCAACTCTAAATTTTCTTTAATTTTTTCGCCGTCATTTATCCACACGTCTTTTTTGTTAAGTAATCTCCTTGTAACATTTTCTCCGTAATCTCCGTTACGAGTTATTTTATCTCCATAGCGTTTCAAATAAGCCATTTCTATTAATGTAACGTCATAATCACCTTCTGAGCAGCCCACGTTGACTCTCTCTCCGGTCTCATCCAGTTTAACTATACCGCTCTCTAACTCTTCCTGGCTGACATATACCGGATGTTCTTTGTTATCTCCCGGAAAATCGAATCTGTAATAAATGCCGTTTTCATCTTCTATTCGTGTATAAAATTCTCTTAGTTCTTCGTCACTCATGTTTATAATCTTGGCTAAAAGTGAACAGGTTCCGTTTATTCCTTGATTAAATGTACCTATATGCCAATCTACAACATTGCTGTTTTCGTCGTTTAAATTATTCAGTTGTTTTTGATAGGCGGTTTTTTCATCTTCGTTGTCGTTTTCATTTCCATAAACAAATACGCCTATTTTCGTAAATAATTCGGCCAATCCGAAGAATGGTTTATTATTGTAGAGATTTTTTAGCCGGTCAGCGTATTCTTCCGATTTCAAATGCTTTTCCTGAATTCCTTCTTTCTCGTAGTAATCAAATAATGAATTCATATATGTTGTGAGTTCACTGTTCGATTTGGCGGCAAATTCCTCTTTCGTAACAATCCCGTCAATATTTGTATCAAAGAAAGCCATTATTGCAACGTCAGTCCATGAGCCGTAATTCACCCCAAGCGCCATGTTCTTAAAGTTTTCTTTAGCCGCTTTAGATGTGTAATTATGTATAAATTGTTTGATATCAAAATCGGGCATTAATATTTGGCTCTCATATTTCTATCCGTAAATATTTAAAGTATTTGCAAAACAACGAATTGCAAACATCTTTCAAAGTTTTACACAACTTAACATTAATACACGAATTTATAGAGTTACTCTACTTAATAAGCCCGAATCCAAGGATAAAAACGCATACAATAAACACTGCGGCTACAATTGCCGTGAGTTTATTAAGTCCTTTTTCTGCGCTCTTTTGTGAGGTAAACATGTGAGCAGCACTTCCTATCCCTGCGATTCCGTCCCCTTTAGGCGAATGCATAAGAATCAAAACCATTAGCAATAGTGCAGATACAACTTGTATTATCCAAATCAGTGTAAGCAAAATTATTCTCCTTTTTTAATGAAATGAGCTCTTTTTGAATTCAATTTGATGTTATCAAACGTATAAAGTCGAGCCGGACGCTTGGAGCTTGATTTTGAAAACTCATTGAGTTCTCTCAAGCCGTCTGTCGTAATAACTTTTTTCCTGAAATTACGCTTATCAAGCTTCTTTTCCATAATCATTTCATATGCTTTTTGCATTTCGGTAAGTGTGAATTTTTCGTTTAATAACTGATAAGCAACCGGACACATTTCCAATCTTTCTCTTGTACGTTTGAGTGAATATTGAATAATTTCTTTGTGGTCAAACGCAAGTGGCGGGAGATTGAATACTTTATGCCATGCCAAATCAGGAGTTTGTATAACGTCGACATCTTCAGCACGAACAAGCGCAAAATAAGCAACTGTTATAACCCTTGAAACAGGGTGTCTTAAAGGATCACCGAAAGTGTATAGCTGCTCCAAATAAATATTTTCTACGGCAGTCTTTTCTTTCAAAACCCTTATTGCTGCTTCATCCAAATTTTCGGACATTCTTACATATCCGCCCGGAATTGCCCATCTGTCTTTAAACGGTTCATTATTACGTTTTACGAGTAAAACCTGCAAGGCATCATTCTTTATTGTTAAAATAACAATGTCAACAGTTATCTCGTGTGTCTTAATTTCATTAAACATATTCTAATTGTATAATAAACATTTTAAATTGCTATTATATAAAGTTGC
The DNA here is from genome assembly GCA_905236055.1 of Candidatus Gastranaerophilales bacterium. Classification (GTDB taxonomy): domain Bacteria; phylum Cyanobacteriota; class Vampirovibrionia; order Gastranaerophilales; family Gastranaerophilaceae; genus CAG-196. Next base: position 6,780 of record CAJOOA010000020.1, read on the forward strand.
AATTTGTTACAATTATTATCTTTTTGGCGATAGTGCAGAATATTCAAGCAGAAAAAACTATCTGATTATGAAAGTTTCGCCGGTTTGTTTAAGTCGTTGTTCAATCCTTCTGTACCATTTCAGTTTCTGTTGGAACAACGTATCATAACCCTCAAAATGAGCATGACTTATATCATAAAATTGCTTGTCGCAAAGTTCTTCAAGATTTTTTGCCAAAGAATCCGTAAGTTCTTTGCGGTCTATATTATCGTTTTTGTAAATTTCAATTCTTTGACCGAATTCGACAAATACCTCCGGCCTGTTATCTCTCAGGAACAAATAGTTTACCGCAACGGGAAGCAAGGCAACTTTTCCATATTTTCTAACGGTCTTGTCCACTAAATATGCAAGCCCTGATTGGAATTCAATCGGTCTGAAATTCGGCGGTTTGATAATCCCCTGCGGATACATGTACAGGTGGCAATTAGGATTCCCAAGCTCGTCAATTGCATATTTCAGCGCTGTCATAGATGCCTGAGGAGACTTTTTATTGATGCTGAAACATCCGGCATGTCTTAATAACGGGAATCGCTTCAGTTCTTCAACCATCAAACGCATTTCTTTTTTGCAAATCCCGCTGCTTATTGCATAAGCAACTATCCCGTCCCACCAATTTGAGTGCGGAGCGTACATTATAGTAGGCATATCAGGTGCTTTTGAAAGATAATTTTCGGCACCTCTAAATCGAAATGCATAAAAACGTTTTTTCAGCATTCCGAAAAAGACAATATCACCAATAATTTTCCAAAACTTTGAAGTCGCTGCCGGACAAAACGGTTCGTCTTTATTTCTCAGCTTTGTCGGCGGAACCTCAGAATACAACTCCGATAAATCTATCATAGAATTATAATACACTCTAAGTCGTGCAATGTGAACCTTTTTTGAATTAATGTAAAGTTTTGTAACGATTTTATCGACAAGTGAAATTGGATTAATCTTATATACTTTATATATATGTAAGATGTAAAAAGAAATAATTAATCCTAATCCTTTCCCTTAATATTTCCCTAGATTCTGCTTCTCATAGAGAAGCTTTTTTTTACTTAATTAGTGAAAACGATTTATTCGGGATTTTTGTTTCTGCAACGAGGGTTTTGAACTTTTCATCTTTATATGCGTATATTTTTATTGTGTAGTTTTCAAGCTCTTTTTTGGTATATATGGCTTTTTTGAACTTAACGTCGCAGTCAATGTGGTTATCTCCGCCCAAAGTTAACGGTTTATTTTTGTCCGCAACAGTTCTTGTTATTGTTTCAAGCGGCTTATCTTTTAAACAAAGAACAAAATCTGCCGTCAAATTGGGTATGTCGGAATTTGACACATTAGAAAATCTGTAAGTGCCTTTTAGCGGATACGTTAAAAATGCTTTTTTAACTTTGAAAGCCGCTAATACAATGTCAAGGTCGTTTTTGTATACAACTTTCCGCTTAATGAATAAATCTATTGTATGAATTTTGTGTCGGTAGTACTTGGCGACAGTGGTTCTGCCTTCCAAATCCGCGATATTAGCGGCTTTCATTAAGGCGGTGCAATAAACTCCGTAATCAATTTCCTGCGGCATTTTATCCAATAACGGTCCGAAGTACTTTAGTGCTTCTTCCGGATCAGAATCGGACAGGATTATTCCTATTTTGTACTTAATTTTGTAATTATCTTTGTCGTACTTTTCAACTTTTTTCAAATATCTTACGGCATCTGAATTATAGCCCATTTCAACGATGGCATCTGCAGCTTTTTCGTAAGAATTAATGATACGTGTTCTTATTGAATCTTCTATAATTTTATCTTTTTTCTTAAATTTGTTGTAATAAAATTCCGCTTTTTCATAGTTTCTTGCGGCTGTAATGAATTTGCCTATGGAGTACAATTTATCTCCCAGGACTATGTATGAACGGGTTTTAAATTTGATTATTTTTTTATTTGGCTTATCTTTTACTGTTGACAACAAATTGTTTGCTTCGTCAAATTTCCCCTGATCAATAAGTATGCAAACAAGCTTGTAGTATGGCCTGTATTCATTTGGTTTGGCTTTTTCTGTGGCAGAACGAAATGCGATTTCTGCTTTTGTATAATCTCCAACCGCTTCATACAAGTTCCCTATATGCATACAAATAGAATATTTTTTGTTCTTTATATCGGTTAACATACTAGGATTGGATTGTATAAATTGTTCTGCCACTTGACGATCAATATTTCTTTGTATTTCAGCCGCCTGATAGATATTTTTTATCATTTCGTTTCTTGCATGGATAGATAAACTTATCGTAAATACAAACGCAATAAGAAAAGATACCGCAATCGTTCTTGCGAATTCAAATATAATTATTTTTAATGGCTTTTTATAGTTATAAGCCGTTATTCTCTTTTTTTCTTTAATCATTTAATTCCTGCAAGGTCATAGAATCCGGATTGTATATTTCCGAAAGTTTATCATAAATGTCTTTGGCTGTTTTCTTGTGATAGAGCTCAAAAATTGAAGTCACTTTCACTCTTCCCGGATTCTCAACCAATTTCTTTGATGCAAATTCTTCAATATTATCAACGGTATCTGAAAGATAATTATGAATATTGTTTATGAAATCCTGAGAGCAGTACAAGGACAACTTATATCTTTTGTTGTGTTTAATGCTTGTCGGAATAAATTTCTTTTCAAACACCCTTATGATTGTGAGTACCGCAACGGAAATAATTGTTGTGATAACAGCAACGTCATACATTCCAACTCCGCAGGTCATACCTATAGCTGCGCTAATCCAGAGGGTAGCTGCAGTCGTTAACCCGATTATCGTTGGACCATGTCTGAGAACCGTACCTGCACCGATAAAACCGATACCGGTAACTATTTGTGCCGCAACACGACCGGTGTCTCTTACGCCTGTTGCCTGATTTATTATGACGTTATCTCCGTCAGCGAATGTCGGGAAGCCGTATATTGAAATTATTGTAAAAATACAAGCACCCAAACAAACCAAAATATGTGTTCTTAAACCAGCATATTTATTTGTTAGTTCTCTTTCCAAGCCGATAAGGAATCCCAAAATAACTGCGGCTAAAATTCTTATTAAAAAATCAATGCTAATTAATTCCATTTAAGTTCTCCCTACACTCATCTATAATACACTATCAGCCGTTATAAGGTCAACTTATAAAGATTTCTTTTGCAAGGCGGTTCGAACATAATAATTTTCATCCTGCTCAAGTTTTTCAATTAACGGTATAAATCTTTCATCTTCCGTCAGCACAAGTATCTGAGCCACCTTTTCTCTTATTGTGTATTCTTTTTCTTTCGAAGCACGTTCCAGGATTTGTAAAAGCTCTGCCTGTTCCAAATCTCCAACGAACAATTTTAAACTCTCCAAACACCAATAGAGTTTGAACAGTTGTTTGTTAATAACGTATTTTTTATCCCTGAATATAAATTTATCAATTTCTGCAAAGGTTTCATTAATAAAGCCGAGTAATTTTTTTAGATAAATTTCTTTAAAACGTGTATCTTGCCGTAAAACAGCAGTGGAATCAATTACGAGCCGGCAAATATTCGCATTTATATCTATTGACGCATCTGCAAATATTTCCGGATAGGGGTAAAGAAAGGGCGCAACCGCTTGAGAATCAGCGTCGAGCAGTTGGTTAATTTTCAGCGCAACTGCCTCTCTGATTTTCCCGTCGCATCCGGTAAGATTGTCAATAAGAATTTTCCCCTCTTCTTCTTTCTCCAAACAGTCCAAATTCAGTGCGGCATATTGCTTTTGCTGAAGATTGCCGTTTCTAAGCATTTCAATCATTTCCGAATGTGTAAAAGTTTTCTCTGACAATTCACAAGCCAGAGCAAAATCTTTTTCCGACGTTTTATCACAATTTGTATTCAAATTCATAACTTTATTATCATACAGCAAAAGCTAACCGCAAGTAATGATGTATTTTTTCCAAAAAATAGTTTTAATGTATGAGACGATTATCTTAATAAGGTAATATAATGTTATTCAAGGAGAAATTAATGGATTTAATATTAAATTTTATAAATAAGTGCTTGGTTTTTGAAAAAGAACCGCAAAAAATCGGACTCAGCCAGCTTAGAGAGTCGGAAGTGCCGGTTCTCAAGAAAGATGTTTCTATCAGAAATAAGGATGTTAAACTTTCCGATTTAATGCGCAGAGCAAGCTGATTTTTTAACGTGAGAGGTGAATAGGTCCGTTTTATCGTCATTGCGAGGACGAACGAAGTGAGGACGCGGCAATCCAGAATAGGATTACAAATGTACGGATTTACCTCGATTCCGGTCAGTTAGAAGGGCAATAGTACATTTTTCAAATTTGTGCTAATATCTCATTATGATTTATAACAATGTTTTAGAATTAATCGGAAAAACTCCGCTTGTTAAATACAGCGACAATATAAGCTTGAAGCTGGAATATTTTAACCCCTCGTCTTCGATAAAAGACAGAGCTTCGTATTCAATGCTAAAAGGGGCTTTTGAAAGAGGCGAAATTAATAAAAATACCGTAATAATTGAACCCACAAGCGGAAATACCGGAATCGGACTCGCTATGTGCTGTGCTGTAATGGGGCTGAAGCTTATTATCTGCATGCCCGAAAGTATGTCGCTTGAACGCAGAAAAAATATAGCCGCTTACGGTGCGGAGCTTGTACTTACTCCGGCATCGGAAGGTATGCAGGGCTCGGTAAATAAAGCTTTTGAGCTGAAAAATAAATATCCTGACAGTTATATTCCGATGCAGTTTGAAAATCCGGATAACCCGAAAGCCCACAAAGATACTGCAAAAGAGATTTTTGATGATACCGATGGAAACGTTGATATCTTTGTTGCAGGAATAGGTACCGGCGGGACTGCAACAGGTGTTAATAAATATTTAAAGGAATTAAAACCGGATGTTAAAGTATTCGGTGTTGAGCCGGCTGAAAGCCCTTTGCTTACCTCAGGCACGGCAGGTGCTCACAAAATACAAGGTATAGGGGCTAATTTTGTTCCTAAAATATGTGAAAATTGTACTTTAGATGGTGTCCTCACGATTGAAGGGGAGCGTGCTATCAGTATGGCAAAAGATTTGGCGAAGAATTACGGGATTTTTTGCGGAATTTCTGCGGGTGCAAACGTCGCAGCTGCCATAGATTTGTCAAAGCAATATCCTGACAAAAAGATTGTTGCGGTGATTCCGGATTCAGGTGAGCGTTATTTATCAGTGTGGTAAAATGTTATTATGATTAAATTTCAAGGATTCGATATGCTGTTAAGAGCGATAAATAAGATTAAAGAAGATATTAACGTAATTTACGAAAAAGACCCTGCTGCAAATAATTTGGCAGAAGTCATTTTCTGCTACCCGGGTTTGCAGGCATTGTTACTCCACCGAATTGCACATAAACTTGCTTATTGGAATGTGCCTTTTCTGCCGCGATTTATTTCGTATTGGTCAAGAATCTTCACGGGTATTGATATTCACCCCAAAGCAAGTATCGGGAATCGATTTTTTATTGACCACGGTACAGGTGTCGTAATTGGTGAAACTGCGGTAATCGGCGATGATGTTCTCATTTATCAGCAAGTAACATTAGGCGGAACGGGAAGCGCACATACAAAAAGACATCCGACCGTGGGGAATAACGTCATTATAGGTGCAGGTGCAAAGGTTTTGGGTAACATAACAATCGGCGACAATGTAAGAATCGGTGCCGGTTCGGTTGTTATAAATGATGTTCCTGAAAATAGTACCGTTGTTGGTGTCCCCGGACGTGTGGTTCATCAGACTTATGTGAATTCCGAAGGCGTTCTTATGCACAACAGAATCCCCGACCCGATTACCTGTGAACTAAATCGGCTAAAATATGAGATTCAAGAGCTCAAGGATAAGATTGGTACTGCTCAATAATTTTGATTAACGCAGTCATAAAAAAAACCACCCGGTGTGTGTCGAGTGGATTTGTTTTCTGCATCCTAATGGTCTTTATTAGTGTTTATTATCTAGGAGTTTA
>CAJOOA010000021.1 GCA_905236055.1 Candidatus Gastranaerophilales bacterium
CGGGATGTAGCGCAGCTTGGTAGCGCACTTCGCTTGGGACGAAGGGGTCGCACGTTCGAATCGTGTCATCCCGACCATTTAAAAAAGAACTTATGAAAATAAGTTCTCTTTTTTATTAGTACTTGAATGTTTTTATACTTTCGGGTTATTATAGTGAATAACGTTACAATTAGGGATAAAATATTGCGCAGAATTCAACTGTCAGAGATGACTCCTCATGTACATAGCTTTGCTCCAAATGAAAGCAAGGCAGATAAATTGTCCAAATGGCTGCTATCATGGATAGTAATGTCCCTTAAGAAAGGGAAAATCTCTCCGGGGGATTTGCTGCCGCCAAAGTCAGAAATAGCATGTCATATTGGGGTTAGTTTGGGGACTATGCAAAATGTTTTCAGGTTTTTGGAGGATGCCGGCTATATTGAATCAAAACAGAAGCTGGGTTCATTTGTGAAGGATAGAGCGGGTAAGCATGCTGAAAAATTAACTTCCAAAAAAGATTTGGCTTCAGATGTTATAAAAAAATATTTAAAGGACACAAAAGCGAGTGCTGGGGACACCTTAATTTCAATAAGAGAGTTGGCTAAAATGGTTGGAGTGTCGACTGCTACGGTTCGTGCGGCTATATTATCGCTTGTTGTACAAGGAGTTTTAGAGAAAAAGAATAATGAATATGTATTAACGGGACGTTCTTTTAGATCTCAAAATGTTATATCAAAAACACTTGCAGAAAAAATAGCTTACAATATCAAACAGTACATAATAAAGAATTTAAAACCCAATGACAAACTACCTTCAAATAAAATTTTGTCTAAAAAATTAAAAGTGAGTTTGAAAACCGTAAATGATGCAATCAAGTTGCTTTCAAAAGAAGGAATTGTTTATACAAGGCGAGGACAATATGGCACTACGGTGCAAAGTATTACGGGCGGGAATAGGCATGAACAATATAATTATGAAAAAATTGAAAAGAAAATACGTAGTTATATAGTTTCAAATTGTAAATCAGGCGATAAAATTCCGCCAATTAAAGAGTTGGCCATAGAATATAAAACCAGTGAAAAAACCATTAAAAAAGCCCTCGATAACCTCGCAGAAGAGGGGTGCTTGGCCTTTGTCAGAGGAAGATATGGCGGAACCTTTGTTACAGAGCTTCCTGTATCGGATAAGGATTCATATACTTGGCTTGCATTAAATTCGGATTATATTGATAAAAATAATTAAAATTTGCTCTGTCAGGTCGCAAAAACCCCTTGAAAATTGGGATTAGCATGGTATTATTAATTATGTAGTAATAAAAGGAGATGGATTATATTTAACGAAGAAAAAGTTGCCTCAAAAAGCACAGGCAAAGATCAACCTCTTGTAAATGAAAAAATAAGAGCAAAGGAAGTAAGATTAATTGATGCTAATGGTGAAAATTGTGGGATTGTAACCACTGCAAAAGCTTTAAAAATGGCTGAAGAAGCCGACTTGGATTTAGTTGTAATTAGCCCCAACCAAGCTCCGCCGGTTGCAAAGATTTTGAACTACGGCAAGTATAAGTATGAGCTTGAGAAAAAAGCAAAAGAAGTTAAGAAAAAACAGAAGATTGTTGAAATAAAAGAAATAAAAGTTCGTTATAAAATTGATACGCATGATTATGAAGTGCGTTTGAAAAATATTAGAAAATTTATTGCTCAAGGGAACAAGGTTAAGATTGTCGTTATGTTAAGAGGACGTGAAATGCAACATTCACACCTGGCGGTTGAGTTAGCTGAGCGTTTTCTGGCGGATTTAGCAGAAGACAAGATTCTTGTTGAAAAGAAACCTATGATAGAAGGTCGTAATGTTACGGCGTGGATAGCACCGTCAGCGTAGGAAATTTTTAATGGAGCAATTGTTTAATGAGCTTGTAGATGCGGGATGGCTTAACAGATCAGAAGCCATGCATTTTATGTCTGACGCGGCACTATCGAAAGCAATCAGAGAGTCTACTAGCCCTGTATTTGAGAATATCTTTAATGCTTTAAAGTTGGTTCCGTATGAATCTGTTAAGATTCTTATATTGGGGCAAGATCCGTATCCGAATCCTTTGCATGCGCACGGATTGGCTTTTTCCAGTAAAAATCCTACAACTCCCGGTTCGCTCAGAAATATTTTTAAGGCCTTAGATTCCGTATACGGAAGTAATCTTGTAGAGAAGAAAAATAATGATTTAACTCCTTGGGCTGAGCATGGCGTACTTTTATTGAATACATCATTGACATATAAAAATGTGTCGGACGACAACCTCGCAATGAAAGATAATAAGAAAAATCAGAGCAAAGAAAAAGCTTTTCATATGTCGGTTTGGGCGCCCTTTGTAGATATAATAATTAAAAAGCTTTTAATGAGGGATAAGAAGCTTGTAATGCTTTTGTGGGGCGGAGATGCTTGGAATATAGTGCTTAAAAATATCAAAAAATTGGGTTTAAGCATTGATGAACAACCGAATGGGAAAGTAGTATTGCAGAATTCAAACATATTAATTCTTCACACAGACCACCCGTCTCAGGTAAAAATAAATTTAGGCGGAAAGTTTTTAGAGCAAGCACCACAGCATTTAGTTGAGTGCGATAAATTCTTAGGTGCAGATAAGATTAATTGGACAAATTTATAATAATGCTTGATTAATTATATTTAGCAAATAGAATTGTATTATTGCTTATGTGAAAAACACATTTGCCGCGATAGCTCAGTCGGTAGAGCAGAGGACTGAAAATCCTCGTGTCGGTGGTTCGATTCCGCCTCGCGGCATATTTTTTGTCAAAATTTGTTAAATTCTGGTCAATTACAGTTGAAAAACTATCGTTTTTCAAAGTCCTTTACCTTTTAAAAGGACATTTAGTCGGAAGAAACTTAGCGTGATGTTACCCTGAATTTATTTAAGGGTCTAAGCTAAATGCCGTACACACGCCAAGTTGGCAAGATGCTGAAACGAGTTTAAATATTTACCCCTAAACTACCCCAAAAGTGACATAATCCACTCATTTTATTTCGCATGGATTTACCTCAATCGCTAGAATGGCGATTGTATTTAAATAACAGCCATTCTAAAAAGACACTTTTGAAATGATTTGCAAGTTGACTTACAAGCTAAATGACACTTGGTCTTTATGATAAATTAGGCAAAATATTTGATTACATAAATAAACAGGAAGATTACTTAAAGGCAGATAACACTAAGGGAAGATTGCCGGCAAGTTATGAATCTAAATTAAATCTATTTAAGGATATTATTGATAGCAGTAGTGCACGTAGAGTATATAAAGAATTAGATGCCAATGTCAAGCTCAAATTGATCGTGTAAAGGAAAACGTATTTGCCATGTCAATGTCAATGCCTTCCCCCGGAGGGTGTGGTGGCTATACTTGCAGTCATAATAATAGAGTTTAATTATCTTTAAGTTAAAAGGTCGAACTGCTAAGTCCGACCTTTTAACTTATCAAAAAGATTTTTTATCTTTTTAATTGTCGCGTTTTGGTATTCTCATTGCATAGAAAGAACGAATTACAAAAATCAGAGCAATTATTAAGATTAATACACCCCAAATTTTTGCATTTTCTTTAAACGCAGGAGCGATAGCGATTTCCATTGCCAATAACCCGAACAATGTAGTGAACTTGATAATCGGGTTCATGGCAACTGATGAAGTATCCTTAAACGGGTCGCCAACCGTGTCGCCGACAACTGTTGCTTCGTGCAGAGGTGTTCCCTTTTCTGCCATATCAACTTCGACTATCTTCTTAGCGTTATCCCAGCATCCGCCTGCGTTTGCCATAAATACTGCTTGGAATAATCCGAAGACTGCGATTGCTATTAAATAGCTTATGAAGAATGATACAGGATGCGCATTATCGCCGCTCGGTGCCGATAAGCAAGCTAGTGCAAGTGCGAAACCAAATAGTGCAATAAAGATATTGTACATACCTTTTTGCGCATATTGAGTACAAATCTTAACGACTTCTTTTGAGTTAGCAACATTAGCACTCTTTTCATCAGCTTCACCAAGGTGAATATTTTCTTTAATATATTCAACGGCTCTATAAGCACCAGTTGTAACAGCTTGCATTGAAGCACCTGAGAACCAATAAATTACTGCACCGCCGGCAATGAATCCGAGAAGTGTGTATGGATTCAAAAGGTTCAAAATCATTTCCGGCTGAATTCCCAAAGTTTCTTTAATAACTAGAATTAATGAGAATATCATTGTAGTTGCACCGACAACTGCAGTACCGATAAGTACCGGTTTTGAAGTTGCTTTGAAAGTGTTACCTGCACCGTCGTTTTCTTCAAGGTAGCGTTTAGCATTTTCAAAATCGGGAGTGAATCCGTAATCTCTTTCAATGCCGCCTGCTACATCTGGAACTTCTTCAATCAGAGATAATTCATAAACTGATTGAGCATTATCTGTTACAGGACCGTAGGAATCAACTGCAATTGTAACAGGACCCATTCCTAAGAAACCAAATGCAACTAAACCGAATGCGAATACTGACGGGTAAATCATTGTTTCTGCAGGGATATATAAGCTTGCAAAATAAGCCAATCCCATAAGAAGAACAACTATTGCGCCAATCCAGAATCCGGAGAAGTTACCTGAAACAATACCGGAAAGTATTGTTAAAGATGCGCCGCCCTCTTTGGAAGCGGTTACAACTTCGTTTGTATGTTTAGCATGCGGGCTTGTGAATACCTTTGTTGCTTCAGGTATTAAAGCTGCGCCCAATGTGCCGCAAGAAATAATTATTGAAAGAACTAACCACAAATTATTTGGTAATTCGCCCAACAATGTCTTACTTACACAGAAAGTCATAATAATTGACATAATTGAAGTTATCCAAACCAAATTAGTCAATGGAGCTTCAAAGTCAAATTTTGGAGTAAATTTGTTATAAATTTTTGTTATCAAGCCGTTGAACCAATATGAAACAACGGAGGTGATAATCATAAGGAATCTCATTGTGAAAATCCACGCAAGTAATTGAACTTGATATTCGTGGAATACGCCGAGAAGAATAAAGCTTACCAGCGCTACACCTGTTACACCGTAAGTTTCGAATCCATCAGCTGTAGGCCCGATTGAATCGCCAGCATTATCACCGGTACAATCAGCAATAACACCTGGGTTCCTCGGGTCATCTTCTTTGATGCCAAATTGTATTTTCATCAAGTCAGAACCAATATCTGCAATTTTTGTAAATATACCGCCAGCTACACGAAGAGCAGAAGCACCTAATGATTCACCTATAGCAAAACCGATAAAGCAAGCGCCTGCAAGTTCACCTGGAACGAACAGAAGAATTACAAGCATCATGATAAGTTCTATAGAAACTAAAAGAACGCCGATGCTCATACCTGCTTTCAACGGTATATTCATAATATCAAGCGGTTTCCCTCTCAATGCGGTAAATGCAGTTCTTGAGTTTGCAAGAGTATTCATTCTGATACCAAACCATGCAACCAGATATGAACCTAGTATGCCAAGAACAGACCACCCAAGGATTATAAGAACCGATTTTAATTCCATTCCTTGCAAGTACCAGAAATAAAACGCAATACACAAACCTATTAAAATTTCTAAGGCAAGTAAAAACTTACCTTGTTGAATCAAATAAGTTTTGCAGGTTTCAAAAATAGTACTTCCTACTTCTTCCATCTTTGTGTGTACCGGAACTTTTTTAACACGAAGATACTCAATAAGCCCGAATATTACACCAATTACGGAAACAATAATACCGATAACCAAAAGGTTATAGCTTAAAATACTTTCCGCCTTAATATTCGGAACTACGAGAGAAGCTTCGCTAGCGAAAGCCGGAGCACACATCATTGCCATAAACAGACCAATTAATGTTTTTTTCATATATTCTCTCTCCTTTTACATTATGAATAAGTAGTCACAAACCTATTATAGTAAATGTAGCAACCATTGGCAAGATGTAACATTTGATAAACAAAACCAGAGTCGAAAGTTTAACTCTGGCTTTTTATTGATTATAAAATTTATTATTATTTTGCCGAAACATTTATAAACGGAACTGAATTGCCGAGCATGTATTGAGGCATTTTGCCATCCCATTTTTGAACAGCTTCGTACTGTACAAGAGATTTGTTTTGAGATAAGGCCTGAGCTCTGATTGCCATTGAACGAGCTTCAGCTTCCGCAGCTATAACTTTTTGTTTAGCTTCTTCCTGTACCTGAACTGTTTTATTTTTTGCTTTCAAAGCTTCTTGTTCTGCTGTAACCTTGCTTTCAATAGCTTTTTCAAAAACGTCCGAATAATTTATTTCAGTCATTTGGAAATCGGTTACTACTATATAATTGTCTTTCAGTTGTTCTTGCAATTTGAAAAGAATATCTCCTGTCGCTTTTTCTCTGTTCGCAATTAAATCTTGCGCATTCCATTTCCCGATAATATCTTTAATAGTACCCTCTACAACAGGAATTAAGATTTTATTTTCATAATCAAGACCTACTTCCTGAAACAGTTTATTTACACATGACGGCTCTACATTATAGTTAAGAACATAAGTGATTCTTGCCTGTTGAATATCTTTTGTATAAACTGCGGTGGTCTTTGTATTTCTTTGAGTCTTAACATCCATTGTTCTGAATTTATCAATAAACGGTACAATCAAGTGTAACCCTTCCTCATAGCTTGTCATTTGTACTTGGCCCAATCTGATTTTTATACCGCGCTCACCTGGACCAACCATTACAAACGGGTTAACCATAACAATCAAACACACTAACAGTAATAATACCAACAGTGGTATTCCAAATAACTTTTTGTCCATAATCCTCCTTTATGCTTTGAAACCAATCAATGAAATTGCTATGTACATTGCGCCTACAAGTATTGCAAATAAACAAATCCCGATAGTTATTTGTCTACCATATTTTTTGTATAAATTTTCTCCTGCCATATAGCAGCCGGCTGTTATAAACAGGTTTACGATTATAGCAATCGCAAGCAATATCATTAAAATTCTTACAACCATATAAAATCCTCTTTTAATAATATTCTAAGTTATATTTATTTTTTAGAAATCATTTAGAGAGTGGATTCGGTTTATGTGGACTTAATCAATTCGTTTATCAAGGTGCTCTCTTTGGGAGTATTATTAGTAGCTTTTTGGGAATTTAACCTATCTGCCCATTCCAGAATTTGTTTTTCTTTTTTTGTTAAGGGTAGATTTTCAAGGTTGAAAAAAGTCATATATATAATCCAAGGGGTAAATTTAGTATTCTTTATTGCATTTTCAATAACATTGCCTTTTATTAAAGGAATGTTTTGTTTTTCACCAAGTAACTTATATATATTTTGTTCAATAAACTTATCAAAAGCCATACCGTTATTAAGATTAAATGTTTCTACTATTTCTTTTTTTAGTCTGTGATAACTCATATCATAGTTTATATTTGTGAGGTATTTATCTTGTAATACCTTTGTACCATTTTCAAGCCCGAAATTGAATCTTACGGAAAACTTCAAGCCACGTATGATTCTTGTAGGATCATCAATAAAACTATCATTATGTAAGACACGGATTAGCTTTTTCTCAATATCGTTTTGTCCGTTAAAAGGATCAATAATTTCTCCGGTCAGTGTGTTTTTAGCCATTGAATTTATGGTAAAATCTCTGCGTTTTAAATCTTTTTCTAAAGCGCAGCCGATATTTTTCACACAAGGTAAATGCCCTTTTTGGGGGTATGTTTCTTCCCTCGTTGAAGCAATATCAATTCCTTTTCCATCAATACTTAACCTTACGGTACCGAAATTGGGGTTTATTTTTATAATATTTTCTGCAAAGTTCTCTTGGGCATATTCAATAGCGTTACCTTCAAAACAATAATCCGTATCAAAGCTTTCGGTTCCGAGTATTTCATCCCGAACGACTCCGCCAACGTAATATAAATTTTTATCTTTTAATTCTTTCATTATGTACTGCTTTTTTTATTATGCAAAATTGAGGATACAAGTGAACCGATTATAAATACAAGTCCTAGCATGCCTGTGACGATTTCGGGTACCTCTATTCTTGTAGATAGAAACATCAAGATGGCAAGAGTGCCTATTGCCCAATGTGCACCATGTTCCAGATATAAAAATTGTTTAAGAGTTTTCTTTTCGACAAGCATTATTGTAAGCGATCTTACAAACATTGCACCTATAAAGAGCCCAATGGTTATTATTATAATATCTTGGCTCAAAGCGAAAGCTCCAAGTACTCCGTCTAGCGAAAAGGAAGCATCAATTAGTTCCAAGTATAAAAAGCCAACGAGTCCGGAACATCTAACTGTTTCCGCACATATTTTTGCTCTTTCTTCCTGCCTTTTCTCAAGCCATTCCGCGAGCCCGTCAATACAAAGATATGTTATAATCCCTGCTATGCCGGAACCAGTAACTGCGCTTTTCATATCAGCAGGAATTTGTGTTAAAAGTATTCCCAAAGCTAATAAAACTGTAATAGTGCAAATCCCTTTGATTCTTGATAATTTTTGCAGGGATTTTTCTAACGGTTTAATCCAATGGATGCTTTTTTCGGCATCAGTGTAATAATCCATAAAGAGCATTAACAAAAATGCTCCGCCAAACGTTACGATGGGTGCATGCGTGAGTTCAAGATTATGTGCGTATTCATTAATATTGTAGAGTGCCATGTTAAGTACGTCTAATATATTTAACCCCGCAAATATTGACACTACTGCAAGCGGGAATAAAAACCTCATACCGAATACTGCAATAAGAATCCCCCATGTAATAAATCTATGCCGCCACTTTTCAGACATCTTTTCAAGTTTCATTGCGTTAACAACTGCATTGTCAAATGATAAGCTGACTTCTAATACAGCAAGTACACATGCGATAAAAACGCATGACAGGCCGGAGCCGGCATGAAAATGTTCACCCCATAAATATGCGGCTATAATACCTATAGTGGTTACAATATAAGAACCGGTAAAATATTTGAACATTTAAGCCATCCCCCTTGAATTGCCTTAAACAATTATATAACAAATTTATGCATACAATATAAAGTTTTATTGCAAAATGTTATTAAAGTTAACAATATGTACAAAAATTTTCAGTAAGTGATATAATGTGTGTAATATCACATTATATATTTGCTGTAATATAAATAGGGGTAAAGGAGAAAACATGAATATTCAAGCTATTAATTCCGGTATGAATTTAAATCATTCGCAGTGCAAAAATGCTTCATTTAAAGGGTTATGGGCACGTATTGGACAAAATTATTTAAATGCGGAACATTATTGTGCGGGTGCATATTATAAATTTGCAGACGGTCAAGGGTTAAAAATATTGAAGGATCCCAGAAACGGTCGCAGATTAATAGAGATGGGAACTATCGATATGACAGCTGCTGAAGGGAAGGCCGCTTATAAATTTTTGTTTGGAAAATTATATAACTATGAAGGGTATTTAGCAGTTAAAAAACTCAGAGATTTCATGGCGGCGAATGCCACCAAAGACGGTAAACATAATGTTATGTTTTTAGAAAAAGATGATGTAGCAGACATTACCGCTAAAAAAGATAGGATAAATCTCGGGCGGCTCAACTTGATTCTTAATGAATTTGAGTATAGACATAACCTTATCAAACCCAAGGCTAAGGTTGAAGTTAAGGAACCGGAAAAAATTATGACAAGAGAAGAACTTCAAAAACATTTAATTGAAAATGGTGTAGCTTAATTATATACAAACAAAAAGCCCATCGTGCACATACGATGGACTTTTTTTATTGAATATTTTGTTATTCTTTCGATTTTCCCATATGTCGCATTGATAATCCCATACCTGCTAACAAAGCGGAACCGAAAATTAAATCACCGACCAAAGGTCTTTCTGCTTCTTTTTCGGTATCAACAGCCGGAACGTCTATATTTTCTTTTTGGAATGTATCATGGTTTATTTTTTCCGGCTTAACTCCGCAAGATAATAATAAACCCGTTCCGAATCCAATTGCAAAAAAGCTGCCTGCAATTCTAGCCGGTCTTATAACTTTTGCACCTATTGCACTAACATTCATCCCTAACCCTCCTTAATAATTAAATTGATTGCAATGAATATGTGTTCATATTCTACTATAATGAACTGTAAATAGCAATTCTTTTTATTTTTTAGCAATTCGTAAATAAAAAATCCGCTTTTTAAGCGGATTTTTAAGATTATGATAATGATTATTTTACTATCTGAGTCCGAACTTCGGAGCCATATCTTGTGCTTCTTTATCACATAATTGAGTGTATGATTGAAGTTCAGCTTCGATTCTCTTAAGTTTCTGTTCAGCTTGTTCTTTTTCAAGTTCCCACATAGTCTGTTGGTAATTAAGAGGTTCTAATGCTGCGTCTTGTTCTTCTTCTAACTGAGCAGTTGCTGCTTCTAACCAGATTGAAACGTTTTGTTCGTAGTTTGCGGTTGACTGGTTGAGCATATTGTTTGCCATATAGTAATCGCTGTTTGAACGTTCCATTATGCTTCTGAATCTAAGAACTTCTTCAACCGGTATTGGTTGTTCGGTATTACTTGTGTCTGTATAATAGTAGTTGTTCTTATCGTCTTCTTTTGTCTTGAGACCATTTAACTGACCGCTTTGGTATAAATACATAAGCGTTTGTTGGGTTTCAGAGCTAAATGTGTGGACGGTTTGGTTATCAGGATCAACTTTACCATCCTTGAAGTTAAGCGGCACGCCGTTCTGTAAGTATCCTTGAATCCGTTGATTTACGAATGCGTTTGCACCGCCTGCCTGATATGGATTCAGGTATGCGGATCCGGCGTTCATGTACAAGCCCGACTGCATTTGGAAAATGGACTTAGCCTGATTCATCATCATTTTGGCTTGGCTTTCCAATTTTGCCTTACGGCTTGTGAACATTTTCTGTACACGTTCAATATTTTTTTCAACACGACTAACCTTCGATGAAAATTTTGTTAAATCGAGGGTGGCTTGATTCCGTTCACGAATCAATCTCATTTTTTGATACATTGCTAACAGAAGTGCCATTTTGTTACTCGTGTCCTTATACTTTTACTCTTTATATATATTAAGTATATAGTTTGTAAAAAATTGCATGAATTGAACAATATTGTTACAAAACTTTACAATTGTTTCAAAATAAATATTGTAAAAAGACTGTAAAGTGTTGTATAAATTAATTTTACAAATTATGCAGATGATTATAAAATGTTAATAAATGAAGTATAAAAATCTTACAAAAGAACAAATTTTAATTTCTATTGATCGGCTAACAAGGTTTAAAAATACAAGAGATAAATATATAAGAGTATTTACAGATATTATTACAAGCTGTCTTATTGAACCTAAGTTAAAGAAGTCAGAGCTATTGAGCATGGATTATGCCGAATTAACTTCTGTGGCAGAAATGATACTTAATGGCAGTATTATGGCTATTTTATCTAACAATTCAAGTATAAAAGCAACAAATGTAGAAATTAATAAATTAATAAGTGACTATGAAAATTCAGTATTTATTAATGACTCTGAAACACAAGAATTATTAAATAATAATATATTGTATAGGCAAGCTGCTGATTTGATTGAAGAGGATTGTGTGTCTAATTTAAGATGGCTGAAAATGCTTGTAGCAAAGCCAAATTGCAGCATGCATGACCTTAGAGAAAAATATGAATTAAAATATCCTATTGAAAAAATTGTGTTGGCTGAGGGCATTACTGAAGAAATTCTTTTGCCAGCATTTTCTCGATATTTGGGCCTGGATTTCTATAAAAAAGGTATTCAAATAATACCGGCAGGAGGCAAAAATCAGGTTGTAAAAATGTATTATAAACTCATAGAAGAAGTAAAGCTCCCAATCTTTGTGCTTTTAGATAGAGATGCAGAAAAAAATATTGAGCAAATTTCTCCTAAGCTCAGGTCAATCGATAAAATACATCTTATATCGTGTGGGGAATTTGAAGATTTGCTGCCAAAGTCCTTGATTATTAAAACAGTTAATAAACATTTCGAAAACTTTTTATCGATATCAGAACAAGATTTGGCATCTGAATATACAACGGTATATGTATTGGATGAATTGTTTAAGACCAAGGGTTTACATGAGTTTAAAAAATCCGAATTCGCTAAGCTGGTACGTGATAATATTACTTGCGATTCGGATATTTCTGATGAAATTAAAGATATTATAAAAGAACTTGGTCAAAAATAAAACAAACCAATTCTTGACAGTCAATTATGTTCTTGCTAACATCATACCTGTGGCTTATATGTCATAGCTGAAAAATTAAATAGTTTATGCGCTTGTAGCTCAGTCGGTAGAGCAATCCCCTTTTAAGGGAGAGGTCGCGCGTTCGAATCGCGCCAGGCGCATTTTGTTATATTTAAGTCGGTACGAATTAATATACTAACCTCCTTCGCTGCTCAGTCGGCAGAGCCCCTCCATTTGCTTTCGTAATATTCTAATTTAATAGGTATAATTTTACGCAAAACGATACTTAATCGTTTTGCTGTACGCAAACGGAGTCCTTCCTTTTAAGGGAGAGGTCGCGCGTTCGAATCGCGCCAGGCGCACCATTAAAAAGAAGGTTTTGCCTTCTTTTTTGTTTGTATATGTAAACACTTGTTGTTTACTTTCGGCTTTGTAATATAATGATTTTATGAAGAGAAGAATAAGTATATTAGGTTCAACGGGCTCTATCGGCAGACAGGCATTAGAAGTTATAGAAAAACTTAATGATAAGTTTGAAATAATTGCTTTGGCCGCCGGTCATAATACCGATTTATTAAATGAACAAATCAAAAAATTTAAACCAAAATATGCCTATGCTGATGAAGAATCAGCAATTAATAGCGCGCAGTATATGACGTTGGAAGAAATTTGTTCGAATAAGGAAAATGACATAATTTTAGTGGCGGTTTCTGGGAGAATTGGTCTGAAACCAACAATAACGGCTATTAAAAACGGTATTGATATTGCACTTGCGAACAAAGAAACTCTTGTTATGGCTGGCGATATAGTTATGGCGTTGGCTAAAGAAAACGGAGTAAATATTATTCCTGTCGACAGTGAACACTGCGCGATTCATCAGTGTATTAAAAATATTTCCCAAGTGGAAAATTTGATAATAACGGCTTCCGGCGGGCCATTTTTACGTAAATCAATAGAAGAAATGAAAAAAGCTTCGGTGGAAGAAGCTCTTGCACATCCGCGTTGGAATATGGGTAAAAAAATTACGGTAGACAGTGCAACTCTTATGAATAAAGGGCTGGAAGTTATAGAAGCACATCATCTTTTTGATATTGATTATGACAGGATAAAAGTTGTTGTCCATCCGCAGAGCATTGTTCATTCTGCGGTTGAATATGTTGACGGAAGTGTAATTGCGCAGTTGGGGCTTCCAAGTATGCATATTCCGATACAGTATGCAATAACATATCCTGAGAGGTATGAGGGTATAAAGTCAAAAAGTTTCAGTTTTTCAGAAATCGCAAGATTGGATTTTCAAGCGCCGGATTGGGATAAGTTTAAAGCCCTTAAAATTGCTTATGAGTGCGGTAAAATTGGCGGCTCTTTGCCGGTATGTATGAACGCCGCCAATGAAGAAGCAGTATTTGCATTTCTAAATGGTAAAATTAAATTATATGATATTATAAATATTGTCGAAAAAATGCTGGAAAAACATATTATTGTTGAGAATCCCAATTTAGAGGATATTTTCGACATAGATAATAATGTAAGAATAAAGACAAGGGAATTGATTAATTAAGGTAACTGTTTAAAACTTCTTTTGCTTTATTAAGCTGTACGTCATTTTTGGAATCATTTATAAAGAAATCGAAGTCATTACCGATTTCAATGTCTGGATTTATACCTAATTTGTTTATATCAGTTCCGTTTGGAGTTAAATAGCGCGCGATTGTGACGTTTAGCCCCGTTTTGTTTGGAAGCGGAACGACTTTTTGTACAAGACCTTTTCCAAAAGTTTTTTTACCAATCAGCTTTGCCTTATGTGAATCTTTTAATGCTCCTGAAAGGATTTCACTTGCGCTCGCACTGGCACCGTTTACAAGAACAACCAATGGTTTTGAGATTGCATTCTTGTTAGGAAAGGCATTTACGACTTTTTTATTTCCGTTCCTGTAGATTATTTCAACTATTTCACCTTTTTGAATAAACATATTTGCAATAAATACGGCATTATCCAAAAGCCCGCCTGTGTTCCCTCTTAAATCTATAATTATTGAATCTGTATTTTTTATGTTTTCAAGTGCTTCTACAAATTCGTTCGGGGTAGTTTCTCCCATAAAGCTTATTATTTGGATATAACCGATATGATTATCCAAAATGGAGCTTTTAACATTTTTTATTTTAATTTCTTTTCTTTTAATTTTCTTTGTAATTTTTTTACCATTTCTTAGAATTGTTAATTCAACGATACTGTTTTCGGTGCCTCTGACGAGTGTTGCCACATCCGATACGTTCATTCCGTTTATATCTTTCCCGTCTACGCTTACAATAATGTCTCCTTGCTTAATTTGAGCCAAATCTGCCGGAGTGGAAGGTATTACATTAAAAATCTCTATTTTACCAGCATTTGAATATATATTAACTCCGATACCATATATTTTTGATGTGATTGATGTTGTAAGTTCTGCAAAATCTTTTGCAGTCATAAACTTTGTGTAGGGTTCGTTCAAACTTGCAATCATTGTATCAATTGCGACTTTAGCGTCATCGTGGGTTTTAATTTTCCCTTGATAGCGGATTCTCCACCTGTCCCAGTTTTGATGATTTAATGTTGGTTCATAATAGTCCTTTGCGATAACTTTCCATGTCTTTTCAAAGAATTTTTGGGGTTGCATAACTTCATCATTATAAATTCCGTGTGATGAAAAATATAAATTTGCATTATTAAAAGTATTTAAAAATACTTTATTGAATGCAAATAGAATTAATATAAGTAAAAAAGGTATTACTAATTGCTTAACTTTCATAAGTCAATTTAACATCAAGAATAAAACCTTAGCAATATACAATTGAATCAAAAGCATGCTTATTATAAAACTATTCAGCATTATAACCGGGAGAAGTTAGAGGTAAATTTTTATACCCGGGGTTTGAATAGACAGTTTTCTTTATATATTTATTGGTGTAATTTCCTTTTTCTAGCAATTGTTTAAGTACGTTTTCTCTTCCAACAAGTGCTGATTCAAGGTCATTTGCCTCGGGGTATTGTTTTAGAAGTTCTGTCCAAACGGCTGCTTCCATTGTCCAAGCATAAGTTTCTTCACTCAATGAATTATATTCATCTTGATGTAGCGCTTCGTGTGCGAGCAGTGCTGCTAAGGCGGCTGGCGGGGCTGCTTCGTGTTTTGGATTTATGTAAATATATAATTTACTTCTTTTTTTCCAACCCACTGCGTCAAATGTTGCATATGATTCATTAAGTTCAGATAGGTTTTTAAATGATATTTTAATAGGTTTTTGAGTCAGGTTATATCCCATAATAGCTTTTCTTGAAAAATCTGCGGTTGTGCCTTTCATCATATCAAGTGCAACATATATAATTTCTTCATTCGTAACTTTTTTATATTCCTGATGGAGTATTTCCATATACTCAGGAGTATATTTGTCGGGCAGTTTAATATTACTTGGAATTGGATTCGCTTGACCTGCGTGAACTTCCAATGACATAAAACATGCTATAAACAATAATATGAAGTATTTTTTCATTCAACTATCCCTCGCTTAATATATTATATACATTTGTAATTAATAAAGTCAAAAAAAAGAGGATGTTAAATTCTAACATCCTCTTTTTTACTATGTATACCAAATTAGTATCTGTAGTGAGCAAACGCTTTATTAGCTTCTGCCATTCTGTGGGTATCTTCACGTTTTTTACAAGCTGCGCCTGAACCGTTTGAAGCATCAATAATTTCATTTGTCAATTTTTCTACAAATGATTTACCGCTTCTGTTCTTAGCTGCTGCAATAATCCATGAAGAAGCAAGCGCAAAGCCCCTATCCGGCTTAACGTCAATCGGTACCTGATAAGTAGAACCACCGATACGTCTTGCTTTAACTTCCAATAAAGGAGTTGCATTTGTGATGGCTTTTTGGAAGATTTCCAAGCCCTTTTCGTTTGTTCTTTCTTCAATTTTTGTAACTGTTGAATAGAAAATTCTTTCAGCCAAAGATTTTTTACCACGTCTAAGGATTCTGTTAATAAATTTAGAAACATCAACGCTGTTGTAAATCGGATCAGCTTCAGGAATTCTTCTTGCCGGTTTAGATCTTCTAGACATTATTTCTTACCTCCCTTATCTCTTTTTGCACCATATTTAGAACGGCTTTGAGCTCTGTTAGCAACACCTGCCGTATCCAAAGTGCCTCTGATAATGTGATATCTTACACCAGGAAGGTCTTTAACCCTGCCGCCTCTTATAAGAACTACGCTGTGTTCCTGCAAGTTGTGTCCGATACCGGGAATATAAGTTGTAACTTCAAAACCGTTAGTTAATCTTACTCTGGCAACTTTTCTTAATGCTGAGTTTGGTTTTTTAGGGGTTGTTGTGTAAACCCTTGTGCATACTCCA
>CAJOOA010000022.1 GCA_905236055.1 Candidatus Gastranaerophilales bacterium
CTATTCAATTGTCTTGGCTCAGTTGCTTCGAGCGCTGCTCTCACTTTTTGAACTAATGTTCGCTTTGCTCACGGGAGCTACCTTGCCATAAATTTTTTAATCTATTCAATTGTCATTGGCTCAGTTGCTTCGAGCGCCGCTCTCACGATTTCTGTAACCGTTCACTCTCGTTCACTCGGGGAGCTACCTTGCCATAAGTCATTATTAAATTGTTGTCCGACTATTTCTAACACGCTAATTACGTATTGCATAATAATCGGCAAGTCTTATTCTCACATAAACATGTTAATTTTTCAAGTATTTCTTCTTTAAGGTGTTCCAATTTAGAGGCAAAAATTTTTTATTTGATAAGTTGTTAAGTTTTGTAAATATTTTTAAAACCCCTGAAAACACACATATTTTAAATACTTTATATATATGTAAGATGTACCAGGAATATTAAGAAAGATGACTATCAATTCTCAAGAAGTTAATATATTCAGAAACCAACTGCAGCAAATGTTAAGCCAATGTGGTGGAGTTAATGTTAAAGGTACTTCGTTTTCTTATAATGATATAGCATGGTTTTCAAATGCGATAGCTTCAGGTGACGGTTCCGGGGAACAAATGTTGCAAGGTGTTGCACAAAATCCGCAGTCAATTGCAAATTTCATTACTAAATTTACAAGTATGTTTGCTCATAATGAGGCATCTACTGCTGAACAAGAAGTCGCAGCTGAAGATAAAGCTGTTTCTCAGACAGAACAAAGAATTAAAGACAGCGGATATAAGCTCAAAATAAGCTTGAGTGAATTTGATAATGAAGCACTATCACAGCAAGAAATTGTAGATAAGGCGACAAAAGCTCTTGAAGAGAGAAACAAAATAATAGAAAAAGAACAGCAAGAAGTTGATAAAATAATTCAAACAATACAAGAAAAACAAAAAGCGCTTGAAGAAGCAAGCAAAGATCCTGCAAAAGCTACAGCAATTCTTGGGGAAATAAAAGAATTGTCAGGAGAGCTCGCAGGACACTTGGCAACTATAGATGCCTTGAAAGCGGAAATAGCTGAACTTAGTGAAATATCTGCAAATGCTTTTGATAAGATGGAAGATATCAATAATGAAGCAAATGCAGAGGTTGAAGCAGTAACTAATGAAGTTCAAGAAGAAATTAATGAAGAAATTAGCACCGCAGCAAATGTAACCACAACAAGTGCAACAGGAACCGCCAACGAAGCTACGGGTGCTGCTCTTGCAACAGCAGCCGCAGCTGCAGAAACGAATATATTTACAGCATCGGCAGGTGTCGAACTTGAACAAGCAGCGGCTGATCAAACTGCGGCAGGTGCTACAAGAATATCCGGTGCGCTGAGTAATTTCAATATGTTAAAGCAGGGAATTGGTGGTTTAACTTCTAATACACAGCTTCTTAGTAGTTTTGCTAATTCAATAGGAATGAGAGATCGTAAATTTTCAAACTTAATAGGTAATTTTAATAATATTATTGAACCAACAATTACAAGCTTAGGTTCGTTTGATGCACTTGGTACAGAAACAGCAGATTTAGACAGAGCTGTTGAAACCGATTTGCAAACAATTGACGGTAAAGACATTAATGAAAATGTAAGACGTCAAGAAATGTCGGCATCATATGAAGATCCAAGCGAAATGATACTTTTCAAAAATGATAAAAGTGAATCTTCTGACAATTCTGATGTAGAGTTTGATTTTGAAACACCTAAGGTAAAGTTAACATTAAACGGTGTTGCAAGTAAATAAACCTATGCATCAATTCTTTTATCGTGTTCGTAGTCATAGGTTCCGGGGAATACATTTAAGCCGGTTTTCTTACGTGTCATCAAATATTGCATCTTAGGAATAAGTGTTGACAAGAATAATGCTGCTACTGCAAATCCGGCAGCGAAATTAATTCCGCTAAATATAATGTTTTTATTTTTTGCCTTATTTAGCAAATCTTTTGTAACCTTGCCGTCTTTTGACTGTTTGCAGATGTCATTGATATAATCCTTCATCTGTGATTTTAGATTATACAATTTTTTATTGGATACATACTTGTATGGATCAGCGCTTGCGCCCTTTGTATAGTTTTTAAATACTTTATCCAAAAGTTCAGGGTTATTTATTTGTGCAAAATTCATAGCATCAATTATTTGTTGTTTCGTAATTACAGCTTCACCTTCTCTGAGGGGTTGTAATTTAGACATTTTACGTATATTCGCCATTACACATTCATCAAATTTGCCTTCTAATTCGCTGACTTTAACAACTTTGAGCGGTTCAATTTTTTTCGCTCTTATACAATTTAGTAATTTTTCAAGCAGAGATAACTTACCTTCTTCAAACTTGATTCCTTCAGGAAGTTTTATAGAAACATCTTCAAGGCCAAGTGCATATCTTTTGAATTTTTCAACAGAAAGTTCTTTGCCTTCTTCTTTAATTATTTGATTAAGGTATTCGTGTAAAATATTTGCCGCTTCAGGGTTTAAACGAGTTGTACGACCACTTTCAACTAAGTTCAAGAGATTTCCAACATGACCGCTTGCCCACATGTAGAAGTATATTGAACCCAAATCTCTGAATGCAATTTCATTTCGTTCTTCTTTCGTGCGGGCATTAATCATTCTTCCTCCCGCGACACCGAAGTCTGTTGATAAAAGTTTCCCTGTGTTTGTATTTTCAATAGCATTAGTAAATACATTCAAAGCAGCTACGCCTGAGCCCTTAAATGCGGTCTTATCATTTGTTTTGATAGAAGATTGTTCTGTGTTAAGATTCTGTGTTGTAGATTCTTCAGCCAATTTCTTTTCTTTTTTGTCACGTAAAATTACGTTAGTTAAGTAGTGATTCAATCTTGGTACGACAAAGCCAATGAACAAGTTCGCAATCAAAATACTTGCAACGACTTTTGCATTCTTTAATAAAGCAACTTTGTTTTGTTTAATATTTCTCTTTACACCGTCTTTCATATAATTCTTAAACGGCGTCCTCAAAACATCATCTGTACCTGCATCAAAATTCTGTCCGGGAGTTCCCAAATACTTGCTTAAAATTTTGTCTCCCCACTCGTTTAAGATTTTAACACCCCATAACCAAACAATAGCACCGGTGGTTTCTTCTATTATTCTTTCCCTTGCTTCTTCTTTTCCGCCCCTTTTATATGCCTGAATTGTGCGTCCTCCGGTAACTGTGCACTCCAATGCAACGATAGGTGCCAAAGCATCGGCTTTGGTCATCGCAGTTATAAAACTTGCAAGTCCCGGTCTTCCTCCCCTTGCAAAGCTAATATTACTATTGTTGCTATTTATAGGGTTCAATTTGTTACCTTTCAAAACGTCGGCTGTTTAATTAAAGCATGTAAATATACTAATTTGCTCTTTTTGGGTGTAATTGTTACAATTCGAAATATTTATCTTGAATTTCCTAATTACCGCTTGCTTTTAGATTTTGTTTTGTTTAAGATTTGCTTATATGTACATTAGTCAAATATAAGGAATAGTAAAATGAATCCTATTATCAAGAATTTAGAATCAGAATACACAACTAGAGAATTACCTGAAATGAACCCTGGTGACACAGTAAAAGTGTTCTGTAAGATCGTAGAAGGTAATAAAGAAAGAATACAGGCGTACGAAGGCGCTATTATTGCTGAGCATGGTTCAGGTATTAACAAAACCATTACTGTTAGAAAAGTATTCCAAGGCGTAGGAGTAGAAAGGGTATTTTTAGTACACTCTCCACGTATTGATAAAATACAGGTTCTCAGAAAAGGTGATGTTAAGCGTGCTAAGTTATATTACTTAAGAGAACGTTCAGGTAAAGCAACACGTATTAAGGAAAAAATTGAAAAGAAATAAGGTTCACATTCACTGGTATCCCGGTCACATAGCTAAAGCCGAACGCCAGCTTAAAGAAAAACTTAGCTTGGTGGATGTTGTGATTGAGGTCAGGGATGCAAGAATACCTTTAAGTAGCGGTTATGCGGATATAAAGAAGCTTTTGGGAGATAAACCAAAGCTTCTTTTGCTGAATAAGAGTGATTTGGTTGACAAAAAAGAATTATCACAGTGGGTTGAATTTTTAACAAAAACGGTTAATTGTCATGTAGTGGCAACCGATGTTAAAACAGCAAAAGACTTATCTTCGGTGATTAAAACTTTAACCGATTTAGCCGAACCACGTATTCAAGCTTTGATGGCAAAAGGTTTGCTTAGACGTCCTGCAAGAATTATGGTAGTTGGAATGCCAAATGTCGGGAAATCGAGCGTAATTAATAAATTGACAAAATCTTCTAAAACAAAAACAGGCGCAAAAGCAGGTGTTACACGTCAACAGCAATGGGTACGAATAAACCCTAATTTAGAATTACTTGATACTCCTGGAATTATCCCTACAAGGCAGGATGATCAAATTCAAGCGCTAAAACTTGCATTCGTGAATTCAATATCAGAAAATGCATATTCACCGGAACCGGTTGCTGAAACGCTTCTTGATATGCTAAATGAAGGTAAGTATAGAGATATGGTCTCTGTTTATTACAAAGTTGAAAATTTAACGTTGCATGATATTGCAATAAGCAGAAATTGGATTCTTAAAGGAGAAACTCCGGATACTGAGCGAACAGCAAAATATATCCTGAAGGATTTTCGAGAAGGAAAAATCGGTAAATTCGTACTGGATGAAATACCTGAGAAATACTAATCTCTTAATCCCCATTTGTTACGCAGTGAGTTTAAAATATTTCTGCGCTGTAAATCAGTTATTATAAAATCAAGTTCCTCCTTAAGTTGTGTGGTTGAATCACCTTTTTTAAAGGCAATCCCGTAAGGTTCATTTGAATATCTTCTGGGTAAAAGCTTAACACTGCTGTCTTCAAGTGTGAACCCGTTTAAAACAGTGTCATCAGAAGTTATTGCAGCAATGGTTCCTGCTTTAAGTGCATTATATGCTTCCTGATGATCTTTGAACCCTTGAATATGTGCTGTTGGGACAAGATGTTGAATATTCTTTTCGGCTGTTGTACCGAAAATAATACCAATACTGCTTCCAGATAAATCTTGTAAACTGTTAATCCTGCTGTTAGATTTTACCATTATTGCTTGCCCGGCACTGTCATAAGCTTTGGAAAATGAAACTACTTCCTGCCGTTGTGGGGTAATCGTAACGGCTGATACTACAATATCGACTTCTCCTGTTGATGCCATCATAAGCCGGTTTGAAATATTAACCGGAATGAATTCTACCTTTGAACGGTCTTTCAAGATATATTGGGCTATATATCTTGATAAATCGGCATCATATCCTATTATATTGCCGTCTTTATCGCAGAATCCAAAAGGTTTTGAATCGGTATTTATACCTACTTTTATATATCCGCGGTTAATAATTTCATTGTAGGCATCATTCTCTTCAAATTCGTTTGATGGTTTACAAAACAATATGTAAAATACCGCCAATACGATAAACAGAATTATCAAAAAGAAACCAGTTTTTCTCATTATACTGCCTTTATTTCTTCTAATTTTGGTTTCCTTCCGCAAGATTTATCTTCATCGCAAAAACCATTACGTTCGCATTTCGGTACCAAATATGGTTTTAACCACGGTTCTTCTTTGGTAAGTTCATCGCACATTGCCTTAACCATGCTTCTTATTTCATATTGGGCACGAGTGCATAATCTTAAATTCGCGATGTGTATCAATTCTCTCAAATTTAAACTTGCTACAATCGATGTTGCGGCAGCATTTGGAAGTACTGCTCTTGCATCTTCTGCCGGAATTCCTGCTTCTGTGAATTCACAATAAAGCTTCGAGATCTCACCCATGAAGTTCACAAATTTTTCTTTTAATTCCGGATTTTTTTCTATTGTTGGCGGAATTAAGTAATCAAATTGCCCTTTTTCTTTTACATAGCGTTGTGACTTTTGCGAAAAAGACATGTGTCTGTGTCGAACGAGCTGATGTGTGCACGCTCTTGAAACATTCGATATGGCAAAAGTCACCTGAATATGCTCTATTGTGGAATAATGTCCGGAGGAAACTACTCGCTCAATAAGTTTAAGCATTTTTTCTTCATCGTCAGTACTGTTGTAAATGTTAAATGGTGTATCCGCACTATAGCAGGTTCTGCACGCAGTATAAACAGTCTTCAACATATTTTCCGGTTTCGAAATTAAATGAACAACCGGTTTGTTATTCTCTTCCATCTCTGTTCTCTCTATCTTCTTCTGTTTTCTTTAATTAAAATGACGTAGTAGATGCACTTGCTGCTTCTTCATACGCATTTTTCATCCCTGTTCTTTGGGCTTCCGCATAAGCTAATTCAAACATTCTATCAGAATTCTCAGCAATTTGAGGATTTTCCGCTAAAGCTTTCAAGTCGTTGTTAATGTTATCATTTCCTTTGAAGAGCATGGAACGTCCGATTGCTTCGGCTTTTGCATTTGAAAAATCTGTTAGTTGTTGCGCGGATTCTTTAGCGGTAACTTGTTCTGTTTCTGCGGTTTGTTTCCCGAGACTGTTGAAACTTACTGGAGTAACACTAATTTTAGGACCATTAATTTCGCTCATGTTTACCTCGCTTATAATATTTAATTATACCATGTTCTGTCTTTAATCAACCATCCGTTTATCCTAAAACCTATAATAAAAAATTTTTGCTAGTATAAGCAAAAAAATTTACAAAATTTAACGAAAACTTAATAAAGGATTATTCAAGTTAGTGTGATATAATACGAATGTGATAAAGCTTGTAAGATTATTAGTATATAAATTTAAAACAATGCAGCTGCTTGATAGATACATACTCATGCAGGTCATTTCCATGTTTATAATGGGAGTATTGGTTTTTACGTCTATAATCTTTGCTTCAGATACCTTTATTACTTTAATCAGACAAATTGCAAAGTATGGTATCCCTTTCCGACTTGCGTTTATGATTATTATTTTGCACTTGCCGTCAATATTTGTTATGGCGATTCCTATGGGAGTTTTGCTTGCAACCGTAATGACACTGAACGGTTTGAGTTTAAATTCCGAGATAACAGTCATGCGCTCTTGCGGAATCGGTATAAATAGGATAGCAAAACCAATATTTATCTTTGCAATAATCATGGCCTTTGCAAGTTTTCTGATAAATGAAACCATTGTACCAGTCATGACAAGGCAGTCAACAGATTTGGCAATGTACGCCTTTGCGCAAAAACATATTCCGGAAGGTAAGAAGAATTTTACTTTTAAGGAAGCAAAAGCTTATGGCATGCTTAAAAGACTGTTCTATGTAGGTGATTGTAAAGACGGTGTCCTGCATAACATAATAGTATTGGATGCATCAGATAATGACAGTATTCATATTTTGCAGTCAAGAGAAGGAAAAACTACAAAAGATGGCTGGGTTTTCCAAAAAGGAGTTATATATACAATAACTGATAGTGGCAAAACGCTTGTTACAACGCTGTTTAATGATAAACTCATATCTTTTGGCATGGACATGTCCAGAGAAATGGATAAGAATCTTGCAAATGAGCATAACTTTGTTCAGCTTTTGTTTTACATTATGAAGGAAAACCGTCCCGAATTAAAAATTGACTTGTATGATAAATTGGCTCTTCCTTTAACTACCGTTGTGTTTGTTTTAATAGGGGTTCCGCTGGCAATTACACCTCCAAGAGTAAGGTATAACAGAGGGTTCCTGTTTAGTGTATTAATTATATTTGCATATTACCTCGTAAGAGCCATGTCGATTTCTATGGGTGAAACCGGCTCTTTAATGCCTATTTTTGCGGCTTTTGCTCCGAATATAATATTAACTATCATAGGATGTTGGTTATATTACAGAAAAGTTTATACAATCTGCTGATTTTGAAGAATTTTGTTAATTTCGTCAATTAATTCCGTTTGTGTGCCATCATTTTTAATAACAAAATCGCATTTTTGTATCTTATTAATATCAGGTTCTTGTGCTTTCAACCTTGCAATTGCTTCTTTTTCCGTAAGAGTATTTCTTTTCATAAGCCGTTTCATCCTAAGTGTTTCATTTGCCGTAATATAGATTATTTTGTCAAACAGGTTCTCAAATCCGGCTTCAAATAATTGAGGAACCGAGATAAATACAACATCATACGTATTTTCAAAGATGTTTAGAATTTCTTGCTTTACTTTGGGATGAATTATTTGTTCAAGCTTTTTTAATTCTGCAGAATCAGCAAATA
>CAJOOA010000023.1 GCA_905236055.1 Candidatus Gastranaerophilales bacterium
CGAACCCTTACAAGACTTCGTCTTGTGGAGGGTTCTCGTCCTCCATTCATTTTTATTATTTACAGCAAAAAAGCGGACGAAGGGACTCGAACCCTCGACGTCAACCTTGGGAAGGTTGCATTCTACCACTGAATTACGTCCGCATATAATTATTGTATAACAAACATTTCAGACTGTTAACATGTTTCTCTTTTTTTGAATTTTTATAACATTTTTATAACTTAATTCATAAAAATTATGTAAATATATTCAAGATATTTATTAGCAAAAATTTTTATTCACGGGTTTTTGAATTGATATGAAAGTCATTCCTGTACAATTTAATACAAACAGAAACATATCTTTTTCACATTATGGTTTGGAAAAGAGTTTTGACAATGTCATAAAAAGTCGCGGATATAGTCCTGAAACCTACATTTGCCGTGATGATTTTAAATGGAAAGATTTTGTTAAATATATTGGTGAAAAGTATAGTACGGCTGATAAAGTTAATCTGGTGGATCATGCGTGCTCTGCAGGATACGAATCATATACAATATTATTACAATTAATTGAAACTTTAGGTCGCCGCAATAGTCAAAAATTTTTGCCAATATTTGCAAGAGATATAGAAAAAGAGGTCATTGAATCTGCCAAACAAGGACGTTTAAAATTATGTAGAGAAGAACAACGGTGGATAGATGAACATTTTAAAAATGTATTTAATAACAATTTTAATATTGAAGATATTCAAAATATTCAGGATAGGGGTGTATACGGTATTAGTGAAAATAGTCATATTGCAACCTGCCGAACAAATTTAAAAGATAATGTAATTTTTGAACAATCCGATATTTTTAATGATAAAGACTTAATAAATAAGGATAATACCATTTTGTTATTCAGAAATGTCTGGAAATATTTGGGAGAAAACAAAGTAACAGAACTTGCATTTTTTTTGGCAAATAACATGAAGCCATCTTCATTACTGGTTATTGGTAGGTATGATTTGTTGTATGGCATTAATCTTTTGCTGGGAATATATGGATTTAAAGAAACTCCGATTAAATATGTATACGAACCGCCACGTGAGCCAGTCAATAGTACAATTGAAGAATTCCCTTTAATAAAATGTGATGGACGCTGGTTGACACCTGAACAGATGCGTGTATGTTGTATACGATTGAGTCCCTCACAACGACGTATTTATGCGGATTTAATTAGAAAGGTAAATCCAGTATGTTGAATTACATCCGCACAGAATTTTATATAGCAAAAAATTTTGCCTGTCATGGAATTTTTTAATTTTGTTTTTTTCCAACATTTTCCAACATTTTTGCGTAAACAATATAAAAAATATAAAATTTGTAAAAAATATAAAACCGCTAAAATGCTCAATCCGTAAAGGATATAAAACCTATAAAGTCTGTAAAACACACTACTGGGATACTTGGGAAGGTTGCATTCTACCACTGAATTACGTCCGCATATCCTCATTATACTACAAATATTCAATTAATCTACAAGCGATATTGTTTCCAGGCAATTTTCTATATCCCTAAATGCCAGCATAATAATTAATTCACAAGTGCATCGACGACTTCACGTAAGGCACCCTCGCCGGAACGTGCAGTTGTAACTTGAATGTTCGGAATTTCCAGAATCTTTTTTGCTGCACACGGAACTGTTATCGCATACTTTGCTCTACATAGGGAATCATAGTCATTTACGTCATCACCAATGTACACAAATTCTTCATCAGTTAAACCGTGTTTTTTTATAATCGTTTCCAAAACTTCAAGTTTTTTCCTTATGCCTTGATAGTTTTCAATCTGAAATTTTTCCGAAATTATGTCGATTGCTTTGTTTTTTTCACCGGAAATTATTCCGATTTTGTACCCGTTTTTAGAAAGAATTGAAAAACCCATAACATCTTTAAAGTTTATTTTACGGCTCATTTTACCGTCTTCATCGATGTAGACGCAGTTGTCAGTAACAATTCCGTCAAAATCGGTTATAACCATTTTAATAGTACGGGGTAATTTTATCACTTAACCCTCCTGAGTTTTTCTATTATAGGTAATTCTCTTTCGTAAACGACTTTTTTGCCGTCACCCAATAAAACAGGGACTTGTCTTATATCTCTAACCATGTGATATAAGCCCGCAGTTTCTAAGCTGGCTGCCTGATCGGAACCCCAATTCGTCCTATCCGTTGTAATATGTCTTTCTACAGAACATGCTCCAAGAGAAGCCGCAATAATTGAAGGCGTGATTCCTCTTTCGTGGCCGGAATATCCTATCGGGCACTTGAATTCTTTTTTCAACGTTTTTATAACATTAAGATTCATTTCATCGGCATTTGAAGGATATGTTGAAGTACAGTGATAAATTATCAAATCTTTTTCGCCAAGAATTTTTACGGCGTGTCGTATTTGTGCCATTGTGCTCATTCCTGTTGATAAAAATATCGGTTTACCTTTTGAACGTGTATATTTTAGTAATTCATCATCTGTCAAAGATGCTGAAGCGATTTTATAACAAGGAACGTCAAATTTTTCCATAAAATCAACTGATTGCTTATCCCAACATGATGCGAACCATATAATTCCGTGTTTCTTACAATATTTATCAATTTCCCTATATTCTTTTGTTCCGAACTCTAACCCGCGTTTCAAATCACCGTTAGTGGTTCCAAAAACGCTTTTACGTTCTTTTGCGAGTTCTTCTTTTGTATAAACAACATCTATCGTTCTTTTCTGAAATTTAACCGCATCGCATCCGGTAGTTATAGCAATATCAATCATTTTTTTTGCAAGTTCAACAGAACCGTTATGATTTATGCCTATTTCCGCTACTATAAAACATGGCTTACCATCGCCAATTATTCTATTTGCAATCTTGACAGTTGCCAATATCTCCTCCTATAAAACAAACAATCCTATTTATAACTTTTATTAACCTAAATATTTTTTGTACAACGTATACTCATCCGGATCAACAACGTGTTCATTTTCTGCCTTTTCGGGCTCATTTTGTTCCGGTTCTGATTCCATGCTTGTAAACAATGTATCTATTATTCCTTCGTGATTTTCTTCCGTATTTTCGACAACCTCAATTTCCGGCTCTGAATCTTCCGGCTCAGTATTTTTTCCCAACTCTTTATGAATTTTGGTTGCCAGTTTTGAAAAGCCAATTGAAGGGATTTCAATCTTAGGAATCTCTATCTTAGGAATCTTAATAGTAGGAATTTCTATACTTGAAAATTCTTCTTCAACCCCTTCTTCTGACACTGTACCTAAATCCTTTATTAATTGAATAGCACCTGAAGTCGCACCAATTAGCATTCTTTTACCGTCAAGCTCTATTACATGAAGAGTTTTGTTATTACCCAGAGCTGTCGTAGAAACAACCGAAGCTTGTGATTTTGCAAGTATTCCTTGTTGCTTTTTAAGTGTCGTTGAGTTTAATTTATTAAGCTTTGCATACAAAATTCCTGTTAAATAAATCAACAAAATGACTATAAACAATGAAATGACAACTGATAGTATACCGGGCTCATGCCCAACAGATGGGTTCCCAACAATAGACGAAAGCCCTGCCGAACCTGATACCGATGAAGCTTCTGCCGGCTGAGCGTATGCAGCAAGCGGATCAGGTAAATCTGGAAGTATTTCAAATTTTTCTGAAGCTAAACACACAGCCGCATTCAGCCAACAAAAAAAACCAAATCCATACTCCAAAATCTTCTTCATTTATTTATACCCTAATTTTTGATATAATTATACCATAAAAAACAATTTTGGGTCTATTTAACATGTTTATTGCCAGTTTAAAATCGATAATAATTGATTATATAGGTATTTGGGGGTTACTTCTCAATGTTATTTTACTGTTAATTTCCGTTAGATTATTTTTTTCGATTAAAAATGAAAAAAAACGGTGGAACAAAATAAATGATTATCTTTTAGACATAACTAAGACCGTAAACTCTGTCCGTTATGGAGATTTGACAAAAAAAATCAACAAATTGGACATGCCGGACTCTGAAAACTTAACCGAAAGCTTAAACCGTATGATTGAAACCCTGCATGACAGAGAAATTATGGTTAGCGAATACCAAATAGAGCTCGTCAAACAAAACAAGATTCTTGAAGCGATAATAAATTCTCTTTCAGACGGTCTAATAATTACGGATAACGAAGGAATCATTTTAAGAACTACTGATATAATTACTCATTGGTTTGAAACTGACGGCAAAAAGCTTGTCGGAAAACATTTGTCAGAATATATAGAAGTTGTAAATAAACGTCCTCTCTCATTGTGGAAAGATAATGAAGTTCTTTTACTCAATGACAAATCTTCAAATTTTACGGCAAGTACGGTTGAATTGAAACTCGAAGACAAAGAACCAAAGTATATTGTTATTCTTAAAAACGTAACTGATCAAAAAGAACTTGAAAACTTAAAAGAAGACTTTGTCGCAACTCTTACACATGACCTAAAAGTACCGATCATTGCCGAAACGAACATGATAGAGCTTTTGCTTAATGAAAATTTCGGTAAAATAAGCGATAAGCAGAGATTTGCGCTTCAAAACATGCAGGCCTCAAACAAAGAGTTGCTAGATTTGGTTCAAACTGTTTTGGAAACCTACAAAGTCGGCAAACTGACTCTTTATAAAGAAAACATTATGCTAAAATCCTTTATTGAAGAAATTATTACAGAAATGAAGCCGATAGCAAAAAAATCAAACAACACAATAGAGTTTGTGCTTGAGCGAAATATAAGAGTATTTGCGGACAGATTCCAACTCACAAGGGTTATAAAAAATTTAATTCAAAATGCTGTTTCTTACGGCTCACCTAAAACACCTATAGAAATAGCTATTGGCGAAATTCCAAAATTTGTAACCATAAAAATTAAAGATCACGGTGCCGGAATTTCTAAAAACGATATAGACAGAATTTTCAACAAATACTATTCTGCAGCCAAAAAATTCAGAAAAATAGGCACTGGTTTGGGCTTATATTTGGCTTTTCAAATTATAAAAGCCCATAACGGAGAATTAACAGTTGAAAGCAAAGAAGGAGAGTTTACGGAATTTTGTATAAAAATTCCCGTTTAATTATGAATAAAGTTTTATATGATACGGAATATTTACAACTGAAAGGTACAGCCGCAAAAAGCGGGAATCAGTGGGTTTATGCACACAGACCGAATGTAAGTAATGTCGTAGTGATTTTGCCGATATACAAGGATGAAATTTTATTTTTGATAGAAGAACGCCCGCCACTTACGGCAGAAAACAGGGGTAAATATTGTATTGGACTTCCTGCAGGACTTGTAGGTGATGAAAGAAAAGGCGAGACCATTCAAGATGCCATTAAATCGGAATTGCTTGAAGAAGCCGGTCTTCATGCCGACAGAATAGAAATCAAAGTTGATAAGGCCGCGGGTTCGTCTGGTTGCATTTCGGAAACCTGTGTTCTTGCTATGGCTTATATTAAAGACAGGAATCTTATTTCTACCCCTGTTGACGATGGAGGAGTGATTGTCGACAGAGTTTGGGTCAAAAAAGAAAATGTTTTAAAATGGTTAGATAAAAAGAATGCTGAGGGCTGCGTTATTTCAAGCAGTACCTTGGGAATACTGTTTTATTTATTTGCGGAGGATAAAAAATGATTACAAAAGGAATCAGAGGTGCAATTACGGTTGAAGAAAATTCGCCTGAGGCAATAGGGAGTGCCGTTATTGAACTTTTACAGGAAATGGTAAGACGCAACAATATTGATATCGGCTTGGTATCCCATGCAATTTTTTCTGTTACACCGGACTTAAATGCGGATTTCCCCGCAAAATATGCAAGAATTAACCTAAAATGGAAAGATGTTCCGATGATGTGCTTTAACGAGCTTGATGTACCCGGTGCATTGAAAAAATGTTTGAGAGTACTAATAGTAGTCAATTGCAGTGAACTCTTTGAACCGGAATTTGTGTATCTTAAGGGAGCAGAAAGCTTAAGACAATGAAAAAAATCCTTATAGTTGATGATATAAATGGCTGGCGAAATTATCACGTGCAAGTTTTGACCGCACTTTTTAAAGGAGATTGCAAAATTACAACCGCAGATTCTGCAAGAAATGGTTATGACAAACTTATGGAAAATAATAATGCGCCTTTTGATATCATAATAACAGATTTGCAGATGGAATCGGATTTTGAACCGGATTATGCTGGCGAATGGTTTGTTAAACAAATAAAAACGTTCAAAAATTACTATAAGACCAAAATTGTAATAATTTCTGCGACCTACAATATCAACGTAATTGCGGATAATCTCGGAGTTTCATATATAAGAAAATCGACCGCAAGAAATTTCCCTGATTCATACAAAGAGATTGTAGTATAATGTAATCAAGGAGTATGAAATGACTATAAAATCTTGGACTGATTATTTTTTAGATATGGCAAAAACCTGTTCTTCCCGCTCGAATTGTCTGAGGGCACAAGTTGGGGCAGTTATTGTCGGTCCTGATAAAAAAATAAAAGCTACCGGCTATAACGGGACACCCTCTAAGGTCGAATCTTGTTACGAAAGAGGGAGTTGCTTCAGAATAGATAACAATATACAATCAGGAACCCGGTACGAAACATGCCGTTCAATCCATGCTGAGCAAAATGCAATTATTCAGGCAGGACAAGACAGATGTTTAGGCGCAACCATGTACATTTACGGACACAATTTTATTTGCATATTGTGTAAAAGATTTATAGTCCAATCAGGAATTACTGAAGTTTACCTCAAAAAAGATGACAATTCCGAAATCATCCACGTATCGGTGGATGAAATAAGACGCGAACTTGAACACCCCGAAACAGTTATGGCATAAAAGTTTTCTTAATATTTTGTAATAAAACACTGTTATTTAAGTGGTTTTTAGTGTAAAATGGGTTCGTCACAAATTACGTAATTTAGAGAAAGGATAGTTTCAATGGTTTTGGAAGTGCCTTATCCACAGCTTGAGCGTGCAGTCAATCCAACTCATGACATACGCTTATTTTCCGGTCGTTCAAACCCTGCTCTTGCGCAGGAAATTGCAGATTACCTCGGAACAACAGTCGGTCCTATGGTTATTAAAAATTTTGCCGATGGCGAAATTTATGTTCAGGTAAAGGAAAGCATAAGGGGTGATGACGTTTTCATTATTCAACCGCTCTGCAATCCGGTTAATGAAAACCTTATGGAACTTCTTATAATGATTGATGCGTTCAAAAGAGCAAGCGCAAAAACCATCACAGCCGTAATTCCTTACTACGGTTATGCAAGACAAGACAGAAAAACTTCCGGAAGGGAAGCTATTACGGCAAAATTAGTAGCAGACCTTTTGACTACTGCAGGTGCAACAAGAGTTTTGGCTATGGATTTGCACACAGGTCAGATACAAGGGTTCTTTAATATTCTTGTTGACCATATTTTTGCAGCACCGATTATTGTGGATTACATCAAAGGTTTGAACCTTAACCCAGAAGAAATGGTCGCTGTATCTCCGGATATGGGCGGCGCTAACAGAACAAGATATTTTGCTAAAAAACTAGATTGCCCGATGGCGATTATAGATAAACGTCGTGATAAACATAACGAAGCAATCGCAGCTCACATAATCGGTGATGTTGAAGGCAAAATCTGTCTGATGTTCGATGATATGATTGACACAGCAGGAACTATTTGCGAGGCATCAAAACTCCTCAAGAGCAAAGGTGCAAAAGCTGTATACGTAGGTGCAACACATGCCGTATTCTCCGGTCCTGCAATAGAACGACTTAAGGAATCACCTATTGAAGAATGTATCGTAACAAATACAATTCCGTGGAAACAGGAAGATTTGCCGTCAAATGTTAAACAACTGTCGGTTGCTTCACTTTTGGGACAAGCTATTTCAAGAATCCACGATGACGAATCCGTAAGTTCGTTGTTCGGATTCGAAAAAGATATGAAGGTTTAAAAACAATATTAATATTAAAAAAAGAGGTTCGGAATTCCGAACCTCTTTTTTTGTCTTCGGGCAATCTGCCCAAGTCCTTATGGTTATGCTTTTTCAGCAATAACGTCTTTTGCAACTTCGTTTGCAAGAGTTAAGTAGCTTCTTGTGTAACCGAATTCGTTATCATAGTATGCTTTGATAACAGCCATGTTATCGCCAATCATCATGATACTTTCAGGAACAACAAGTGCACTTTCATGCCTGCCGATTACATCTCTTGAGCTTGAACCCTTAGGAGCCATAGCTATCAAGTTTTTGTATTCTTCACTTGCTGCTGCATCTTTGAATGCTTGTTTAAGTTCATCTGCAGTAGTTGCATTCTTAAGATTCAAAGTAATAACAGCCAATGAACCATCAGCGGTTGGAACACGAGTAGCTGTACCGTTTAATTTGCCCTTAAGTTCAGGAAGAACTAAACCAACTGCCTTAGCTGCACCTGTTGTGGTCGGAATCATTGAATCAAAAGAACCACGTTTTTTAGAGTCAGCTTCTTTGTTTGATTTGTCAGCTGTAAATTGAGTAGCTGTAGCTGCGTGAACTGTTTCAATATAACCGCTTGCAACGCCGAATTTATCATTCATCAATTTGATAATTGGAGCAATACAAGTAGTTGTACAGCTTGCAGCAGAAGCGATTCTGCCTTCATTCTTAATATCAGCAATTCTTTCGCTGTTTACACCTGCAACAATTGTAGGCATTGGTGTAATTGATTTGTCTTTTTCCTTGCTAGGAGCTGAAAGAAGAGCATATTTAGCTGAAGGAGTTGTAGTTAACAATTCACCCATAGCTGCTTTACTTGTTCTAGCGCCTGTTGCATCAAGCATGATTTCAGCATTATATTTTGAGAAATCAACGTCTGCTCTTGTAGCAACAAGATTAATATCTTCTTCGCCACCTACAGCTGATTTAACATTCAAAAATACATCGCCATCTTCATTACGTTTGATAGATGTTGCAATGCATTCCGGCAATCTGCCCAAAACGCTGTCATTTCTGATTTGTGAAAGTAAGTCTTCATCACCTACATCTTTAATAGTTTTATCGCCTTTTAAACCCATTGAACCCATGTTGATTGCAACAAGGTTTAATTTTGGCATAACTTCTTTTAATCTGTCCCAAGTGCTATAAACACCTTTTGGCGCATGATTTGCCAATAAATATTCACGGAGAACGTTTCTACCGATTCTTCCGCCGCCGCCTACTAAAGCAACATTGGCAACATGTTTGCTTGCCATTCTTTCAATACCATTAAAATTGGTATTACTACCATAAGGTCTAATTGATTGAATTTCCATTTTTTCCTCCTAAATCCAATATCTACTAACTAATATTGTAAAATATGTACCTATACATGCTATTTAAACACCCTGAAAATATTTTTTGCTGATATATGAAAAAATATAAATTATTTGTTACAAAACTTAATAATCCATCTAAAAAAGGCAATTTTGAAAATGAATTTGCGTTCATGTATATAGATTACTAATAACGAGGTAAAATATGAGCGCATTTTGGAATGGTTTCGGACAGGGCTTTGGATTCGGTTTCGGATTCAACTTCATGAACTGGTGCTGCAATCCGTTTTTCATGGGATATGGCATGGGAATGGGCATGAGCATGCCCATGTTTGGAGGTTGGGGCATGCCTATGTTCGGAGGTTGGGGCATGCCCTCAAATAACTTCTATTATGTACCTAATTATAGCGGACAAAGTATATATGATTATAGCCCCGCAGGTGGTGGCGGCGTTAGCGGCAATTTTGATGAGCTAACACTGACAAAAACCGAAAACGGTAACGTTAAAAAGGAAGAACCTAAATCTGAACAACCGAAGGTATCAGAAGAGGCACAAACGCTTTATAACAGATACCACAAATTAGATGGAGTTTCTTCCGATTTAACACCGGAATTCTGCGATAAAGTTATTGAAGTAGCAAATAATGTAAAGTGCAAACCGGAAGATTTGATGGCAATAATATATGCAGAAAGCAGATTTGATCATACATTTACATCCAAATCCAATGACAAAAAGGATGTTTATGTAGGGTTAATAAGATTTAAACATAATGACAGATGCCCGATAGATCATGAAGGTCAACAAATACTCGGTTTGGACGTAACTGTTTCTGAACTTAAAGGAATGAGTGCAATCGAACAACTTGAATATGTAAAAGAATATATCATGGCTCATAAATCTAATTCGGCTGCAGAATTAACATTAGAAGGTCTTGCAGCAATGATTTGTACGACAGAGGGTGAGTCAACTTATTATGCTAAAAAAGGAACTGCTGCATATAGTAATAATAAAAAATTTGATATACCTACAGGTGATGGTAACAAAAAGAAAGTCGATAAAGTAATTACTCAAGATGAACTTGTTAATGGACTTGAAAAATTAAAATGCAGCACTTGGGATAAATAAGATATTGTTTTAAACGTTACTTGATTTGTGGTCATCCCAGCGGTGTTCAAATTCGTCTACCGCTTTAGCGGCTTCTTCTTCCGTATATTTATACTTTGAAAGACTTATCATAATTCGTCCTTCGGATTCTTCCATGAGTTTTTTCTTTATCTTATAAGGATATGTTTCATTTCCTTTCATACCGCCATTATGGATTTCTTCAATAATGTCATCAACATATTTTTGCATATATTGAGGAATTTTCGGGAACCTTTTGATGTATTCCGTTAAAGGCATGTTTTCTCTGTATCTGTTTCCGCTTGCGGAAGTAAGAAGAAAATTCCCTATCGTATTCATTCCGCCCAGCGAAGCAGGGGTTATATGTTCTATCGAACCGGTTGAAGCAATAAAAATACGCCGCACGATTTCTGTCTGACTACGTTTGGAATACTTTACTATAAATGCATTTCGACTGCTTTCAGAAGTCGGCAAAAACAATGCCTTATTTTTTATATCGCTAAAAATTTCCCGTTCATTTTCTTTCGGGATAATTTCCTCCAACGAATTCAAAAAAGTTTTACGTTTAAAAGTATCGTGTTTGCTGTTACTCAAAATTATTTGTCTGCATTTCGTTGTTTTTGTTCTGAGTTTTAATGCCGTTTGGGGAGACAATTTTCTGGAAAGCATATCAACATCATCCAAAACCTCCAACTCTTCTAATTTCAATTTTGTAAGTGCATTGGTTTTAATCATTTCCAAACAATTTTGTAAATCATCATCAGGATTCAAAAGGGCAAAATCCTTAAAAATCGCATACATTGATTTTTCTACCGGAAGCATATTTTTTTTATATGCGGCCAAAAGCTTCACAGCATCTTCCGCTGTTTTACATTTGGCAAGATTTTTTTCGAACCCCTTAATCATTTCACTGGGAATAATTTTAATCCCTCTGTAAGGACAAGTTATATCTCTAAGCTTCCTTAATGGTTTTCCGGCAGACGTAGTGCCCTCATAAGGTATATCATAGTAATACCTGAGGTAACTTTCCGGAGTAAATTTGGGTGCAGGTTTGGGGTTAACTTTTGAATTAGCTTTAGGAGCAGTTTTTTTCGTATTTTTTTTGCTCATACTTGCCTTTAATCTATAGTTCCATACCCATGATATCAAATATTTCAGGCATATTCAAGATATATCGTGTTATTATAAAACAAATTTATACCAAATGAGTTATATTATCTCTCGTAATTACAGCATCGTAATTTTTGTACCCGAGAGTTTGTACAATATTGTCAGAATGAGCCCCCGCTATTCTTCTGCACTCTTCAGAATCATAATTTACCATACCTCTGGCGAATTCCAAACCGCTCTCGTCACAAATCGAAACAACTTCGCCCTGCTTGAAATCATTAACTATATCCAAAATACCTATCGGGAGCAAACTTTTGCATTGTTTCAAAATCGCATCCTTTGCCCCTTCGTTAACTATAATTTTGCCTAGAACATTTGTTGCATAACCAATCCAGCGTTTTTTACCTGACAGATTTTCATTCGTCGGAATAAACATTGTGCCCAAATCTTCGCCCTGAAAAATTCTGCTTATTACACTTGGAGATTTTCCGTTTGCAATAAGAACTTTTCCCCCGAATCTTGTAACAAGTTTCGCCGCCTCCAGCTTAGTCCTCATACCGCCTCTGCCACCCTCCGAAGCATCCGTTCCGAGCGCAAGAATTTCGTCAGTAACACCGTTTACCTCTTTTATCAATTCGGCATCAGGATTCTCTTTAGGATTAGAAGTATAAAGCCCATCTATATCAGACAACAAAATTAACAAATCTGCGTCAAGCTCGCTTGATACAAGGGCAGAAAGCTTGTCGTTATCGGAAAAAGAAACTTTTATCCCCGCAAGTCGATCCGCAAGTTCTATGGTTGAAACTGTATCATTTTGATTAATTATTGGCACGACCCTCATTTCCAACAATTTGTTAAGAGTTGTTCTCAAACTTAGATATCTGTGACGAAGTGAAAAATCATCTTCTGTCAAAAGGATTTGCGCGATCGGAATATCGTAAACCCCAAATCCGTTTTCATAAAACGACATCAGACGACTTTGACCGACTGCGGCACATGCCTGCTTAACCCCATCACCATCCGTTGTTTCAAGATTAAGCTTCTTTTTGCCCAAACCGACTGCGCCGGAGGTTACGACAATAATTTCTTTACCTGATTTTACAAGTTTTGAAATATCTTCAATGAACGAATATATACGGGAAAGTGCGACTTCACCCTCTTCGTTTCTGAGGATATTTGTTCCGAGTTTTATTACAATTCTGTTTGCGTTGATAAATTCATTGCGATTCATGTTATAACCCCATAACTTTCAAAACATCTTTAAGTTCTGCAGAACTCTTTTTAACGTCTGCATTTGAATATTTTATGGCATTGTCAGGATCTTTAAGCCCGTTGCCCGTCAGAATACAAACGATATCCGCACCTTGCTTAACAAGTCCTTGAGAATGTGCCTGAATTAACCCTGCAACAGATGCCGCACTTGCCGGTTCACAAAGAACGCCCTCTGTTGAAGCAAGCATCTTGTACGCTTCAACAATTTTTTCATCAGTTACACATCCTATTTTACCCCCGCTCTCATCGCGAGCTGCTTCTGCCTGTTTCCAGCTTGCCGGATTTCCTATTCTTATTGCAGTTGCCAAGGTTTCGGGTTTCATAATCCTTTCACCTCTTACAATTGCTGCAGCACCCTCGGCCTCAAATCCCATCATTTGGGGTAAATTGTTGATAACCCCGGCTTGTTTATATTCCTTGTAACCCTTCCAATAAGCCGTAATATTTCCTGCATTCCCGACAGGAATAAAATGATAGTCCGGAGCTTTACCCAGAGCATCACAAATCTCAAAAGCACCTGTCTTTTGACCTTCTATTCTATATGGGTTAACAGAATTTACAAGTGTAATCGGATGTGTGTCAGAAATTGCCCTTACACATTCAAGCGCTTGGTCAAAATTACCTTGAATCGCAATAATTTCAGCCCCATACATCATTGCTTGAGAAAGTTTTCCAAGCG
This sequence comes from Candidatus Gastranaerophilales bacterium, assembly GCA_905236055.1. Lineage (GTDB taxonomy): Bacteria > Cyanobacteriota > Vampirovibrionia > Gastranaerophilales > Gastranaerophilaceae > CAG-196. The sequence continues at coordinate 13,503 of CAJOOA010000023.1, forward strand.
CAATATATCCATCCGGAATTAATACAAAGGTTTTTATTCCTGCTTTTGCACCATAAGCAGCAGCAGAAGCCGAAGTATTTCCCGTTGAAGCACAAATAATTGCACCTGCACCTTCTTCTTTGGCTTTTGTTACAGCCATCGTCATACCGCGATCTTTAAAGCTTCCGGTAGGATTACAACCCTCGAATTTTAGATATAAATTGCACTCCAAGCCAATTGTTTTAGCCAAGTTATCAGCTTTGATTAACGGAGTGTTGCCCTCGTTCAGTGTAACAATTTCGGTAGTTTCCGACACCGGCAGATATTTTCTGTATTTATCTATTAAACCTTTGTAATACATATTCTCTCTCCCTAGCTTATTATAAATATAACACGATTTCACACCAATGTAAAAATAAATAACTTTTTAATCTTTTAAAATAAAAATAATAATTTACATTTAAGCACTTTTTATGTAATATGTCGGTTGTATCAGAGTTTGAATGTGTATTAAACCAAAGGAGTTTAATTATGAATGTGCTATCCGTGAACAACATAACAACAAGAAATGCATTTAAAGGTTTGTGGAAAGAAGGACCGGAACGTATAGTTGGTTCGGATGTTCTGGGACTAAATATGGAACAAGATTATTATTACCATCCATTTGCAGACGAATCCGAAAATGTAATAACAATGGAGCTTAAACGTGAAGCAAGGGAAATAAGTTATCCTGGAGCCGCTGAATATAGCGTAAATACTTTGAAATTTGCACCTGTACTTAAAAAAGCATTATCTTTTACTAAATCAGAATACAATGCATATAAAAACTTTTACGGAAAAGTATTACCCGAATCAATGAAGAATATTGAACTTGAACTAAAATCATTCGGATTAAATGAATATCTTAACAAAGGATTGCTCTATAAAATAAAACAGCTACTGCATTTTTACAAATAAACTAATTCATTTATAAATTATTCAGCAACTCTTATCAAGCTCATGACTTCACAGTCGGTAAGTTCTGATACAACTTCCTTTATGCTTTTTTCAAGGCATTTTTCCGTAATAACCGTGATTTCTGCCGTGTTATTTTCATTTACACCTTTTTGAAGTATGCTTGCAAGACTGATTTGCTTATTAGCACATATTGTACCAATTTTTGCGATAACACCGATAGCGTTTGGCGCTTTAATAGCCATATAATACTTGTTATAAGTATCGTCGATGTTAACTGGAGTTGCAGTTGAATGATGATTACATCTCATCATCGGAAGAATATAATCTGTCGTTCCGAATTCTCTTGCTATTGCTAAAATATCTCCAACCACAGAGCTTGCTGTCGGGAATTCTCCAGCACCGGGACCGGATAAAACTATTTTCCCAATCGGATGTCCGCTCATCTCAACAGCATTTGTTACATAATTTGTGTGAGCAAGCAACGTATTTTTGGGAACAAGCATCGGGTGAACCCTCACATCGGCATTATTATTTTCATCAATAGAAGCACTTGCAATAAGTTTAATTTTATATCCAAGCTCGTTAGCCACCTTCATATCATTTGCACGAACTTTTGTGATCCCTTCTCTGTATACATTTTCAAATTTAATTCTTGAATTAAAAGCAATCGTTGCGAGAGTTGTAATCTTATATGCCGCATCAAAGCCCTCAACATCACCTGTAGGATCAGTTTCTGCATAGCCAAGTTGCTGCGCTTCTCTTAAAACATCCTCATAAGAAGCTCCGTCTGTATCCATTTTTGTCAAAATATAATTTGTAGTCCCGTTGAGAATTGCTTGTATTTTACTTATTCTGTTACCCGCAAGAATCGTTTTAATCGGCATAATTATAGGTATACCACCGGCTATAGCAGCTTCGTAAAGGACTACACAATTATTTTCTTCAGAAAGATTAAATAATTCTTCGCCCTTTTTTGCCAAAAGTTCTTTGTTAGCGGTTACAATATGCTTTTTATTTTTAAGAGCCGTTTCAATATAACTCCAGGCCGGTTCAACCCCGCCAATGAGCTCTACCACAACATCAATTTCCGGATTATTAACAACTTCATAAGGGTTGTCCGTGAGCATTTCCTTAGGAACATTGACCGACCGCGGTTTGTTTATATTTCGCACAGCAATTTTTATAATTTCAACCTCATCAAATTGCTGCAAACTCTTATAAACACCTGAGCCAACCGTTCCTAAACCTATAATACCTATCTTTATTTTTGACATATAAAACTCCCAATTCTTGAAACATTATAACATAAATGGATTACAAACACTGCTTTTCATGATTAAAAAAATGATGTAACAAATTGTAAATATTTTGTTAAAAAACCTAAAGTTTTCAAAAAAAATGCCGATATAAATATTACGACAGACATTATCAGGAAAGGATAGTTAGATATGCTAAAAAGAATTAATAACCCCACTAACAATACGTTTAGCGGTGTTGAATTCATATTAAGAGGGGCTAAAAAGCGGCGTGCTATGGCCGTATCGAATGCGGTTTCAATAAACTCGGAGACGGGCGTTCAGATGAAACTGCAAGCTGTGAAGTAATCGAAGACTAATGTCCGATAAGTAAGATTGGTTGAGAGTATGATTAGCGGTTGTTTAAAACGACCGCTTTTATATTTGTAAAAAATATTTTTCATATTTTTCAGCAATATAAAATTAGTACTTGACATGAGTACAATTTGTATGCTATAAGATATGTGGGGTAAATGTATATTTTTGAGTCTTGCACAATTTGCAAGACTTTCTTTTTTTGTAAAAACTATTTACCCGAAGATACGTATTTCAAAATCCCATCCGCAATTGATTCCGCTGTTTCGCGCGGGAATTCTTCATTCGTATAAAGCACCGAATCAATCGGGTTTGTCATATAAGCCGCTTCCACTAATATTCCCAAATAATCAGCCGGCCTTATTACCGCAAGACTCGCCGTTCGCAATCCATCATTTCTTGTTTTTATTCCCTTTGTTAATGAATGTAAAACCGATTCCGCAATGGCTTTCGAGCTTGAATTATAGTAATAAACGCTTGTCCCACGATTTTTGTGTATATCCATTTTGATGTCCGGTATCGAGTTTAAATGTATACTTACAAAAACATCCGCACAATTTTCTTTTGCCATATTAACTCTGTCTTCCAAAGAAACAAAACTGTCATCTTCTCTGCTCATATAGACATTTGCACCCATAAGACACAAAATTTCTCTAAGCTCTGCTGCGATTTTAAGATTTATATCTTTTTCGTTGTCTCCAAGACAACCAATAGCACCCAATTCCTTGCCACCATGACCAGCATCAACAAAAATATTGATTCCGTTAAGTGCCGTTTCCGGATGTGGTAAAGAACTGACCTTAAATACGTAAACACCATTGGAAGAAATCGTTTTACAGGTATATTTTTCCGGTTTTTTTACTGTAATCGTGTAGACCGAATCTTCCGAAAACATCGGATTATACACCTTGAAAAATATGGAATTTTTTGTTTCTTCAACTGTATAAGGAAGTTTCTCAGTGAACTCAATTGTATGAACAGAAGCATTTTTATAAGTTTTGCTTCCAACCGTTATAAATTCCGGAGTTGTTTCCTTGGAAAGCACCGGTTTCACATCGCTTTGCGCAATCCATCCCACCTTATCTTTTGATAAAAACACTCTGTAAAAATCACCCTTTTTGCCATTTATCACAATATTTGTATCCGCAAAAAGGTGCGACATTCTGTTCATGCCATAATCTTCAGGAGTACTCCTAAGAGGAGTATTATCTTTCAAGACGGTATAATACTGCGGTTCAAATTCTTCAAGAACAGGAGCTGCTTTTTCGGCAGGTGTTTTTTTATAAATCTTATAAATGCGCATGCCAAAATTAGATTTTACCGCTATTCTGTTCTCACCCTCCATAAGCTTTACCGAATGCGCAAAAGCACCATTTGATGCAACATATATTTTTTCGTCATTAATTGTAATAACTTCGTCATTTATAGCTTTACCTACGAAAAATGCATACTTCGTATCAGTATTAACCTTTTTGGTTTTAGGAAGTATTATTTCGTAAGCAAAAGCCGGACTTATCAAAAATGTTAGCAATAGAATAAAAGTAAATAATTTCCGCATAAAATTTATAATATTATAAATATTTGTCGCTTTCAATTAACAGGATTTGCTATTAAATCCCAAAATTTTATTTTATGTTAGAATAAATTTATGAACGGGAATTATGTACCATTATACAGAAAATATCGTCCTCAAACACTGGAAGCTCTTGTCGGTCAGGAACATATAAAAAAGACTTTGACAAGTGCAATAGAACTTGGAAAAATTTCCCATGCATATTTGTTCACAGGTCCGAGAGGCACAGGTAAAACTTCTACTGCAAGAATTTTGGCAAAATCTTTGAATTGCAAAAACGGACCTACTGTTCATCCTTGTGGAGAGTGCGAAAGTTGTAAAGATATTACAAATTCTATACCTATTGATGTTATAGAAATTGACGCAGCAAGCAACAGAAAAGTTGAAGACGCGCAAAATATCTTGGAAAAAATTCAGTATGTGCCTATTAACGGTAAATACAAAATTTACATCATAGACGAAGTTCACATGCTTTCCACCCATGCTTTTAATGCTTTGTTAAAAACACTTGAAGAACCGCCTGAAAACGTAATTTTTATTCTTGCAACAACTGAAGTACATAAGGTTTTGGATACAATAAAAAGCCGCTGCCAAAGATATGATTTTAAGAGGATTACAACAAGCGATATAATCAAGCATCTGAGATATATTTCCGATCAGGAAAAAATCAAGATTTCTGATGATGCACTTTCAGTAATAGCAAACAATTCCGCAGGAGGAATGAGAGATAGTATTTCTTTGTTGGATCAATTAAGTATTCTTGGGGAAACTAGAGAGATATCAGCAGAAGATGTTAATTCTATTTTGGGCCGAATTTCTTTTGATGTTTTATTTGAACTTACAAACAGTATAATTTCATCTAACCCCGGCGATGGAATAAAGATAATTAATGACATTTATAATTCGGGGAATGAACCATTACAAATACTTATTAACTTGAGTGAATATTTTAAAAATATGCTCGTAGCAAAAACTTGTTCAAGGAAACTTTTGCCCGATCTTACCGGATTAAATGAAACAAAAATTGACAAAATTTTAACTCAGGCAAAGGAATTGGAAACTCAACAAATAGTATTTTTAACCGAGCGAACTTCTTATTATATAAAAGAAGTTAAATTAGCCGTAAATCAACATTTATGGCTGGAAGTCGGTATAATTGATCTTTCGAACATGGCAGAAAATTCAACTCTTTTAGACTTACAAAACAGAATAAGTGCTTTGGAATCCGGAGAGGGAGTTTCAAAAGTTAATAGGCCACCGTCTGTTGTGACGCGTCCTGCTCCGACACAACCGGCTACTACAGAGAAAACCGTTAACAAACCCGAAATTGATAAAAGTCAATCGGATAATGAATTCACGCCACCGCCTATATCTAAAAAAGCTGACGGAAAAGATATATTATCATTATGGCAAGACTTACTTGCCAACATAAGCAGTACTCCTACACAAGCTATGCTTAAACTTGCAACCCCCGTTCAAATATCAACGGAAGGAATTGTAATAACATTTAAAAATGAGCGATTTGTATCTCAAATTAATGATTCAAATAAAAAACAGATTATACAAAATGCTGCAAAAAAATTATTTGAAGGTGCTGAAGTTTCTGTTACTATTAAATCTTCCAGTGAAGCAGAATCTTTAACCACAACTCAACCGACTGCACCTGCGGATAAACAAATTGAGGGAAAGCAAGAATCTGAAAAAATTGAAGAGCCCAAAACGACTGATGTTAAAATTAAAGAAACACACCCCAAAAAGCAATCTGATAACTTGAAAAAAAATGAAACAGACCAAGAAAAAATGATACTTGACCTATTTGACGGTAAATACGTTGAATAAATTATCTGTATTTAATGTAAGATTTTTCACCTTTATAATTGCTGATATAGTTTAAAGCATCCTCGGGTGATTGCGCAATATAATATACAGTTCTAAGTTCTTTGTCAGCAAATCCCTGATTTATAACATTTTCAAAAAATTCTACCAAAGGATCATAAAGTCCGTTTGTGTTTAGAATTACTATTGGCTTATTACTGTATCCTAACTGTTTTTGAGTAATCATCTCGGAAATTTCTTCTAAGGTCCCAAAACCTCCTGCAATAGCTATAACCGCATCTGATAACTCATCTAATTTAGCTTTGCGCTCTCTCATTCCTTCGGTTACAAAAAATTCATCACAATCTTCAGGATTCGCTAACCCTGATTCAGCAAGTTTTTCGGGCATTATACCATATACTTTCCCTCCTGCCTGCTTTGCAGCTCCGGCACAAGCATACATCAGACCTCTTCTGCTTCCTCCGTACACCAATCCGTAACCCGATTTTGCAATCAATCTCCCCAATTTTTGTGCATCCTGATAATAAATTTCTGCCAAATCGTTTGACGCCGAGGCAAAAACACAAATATTTTTTAAAACTTTAGTCAAAACTTCCTCCCATTAAATAATATCCGGAGCAACAAAGCCCAGTGCCGTTTTTTGAACAATCTTGCTTTTGACTGCTTATAGGTAAGTCTTTACAGAACGGTTCAAACCTGTCTTTATATATGTTCATACCAAATACATCTTTCCCCCATACATTAGGACCTGATTTTCCGTTAACGTCATACATAAGCATTCCATACAAATTTTCCTGTGGCGTATCAAATATCTTAATTGCAAGAGTTGCATTTGAATAAGTGTTTTTAAAATCTTTAAATCTGTATGTGTCATTCGGGTACGTTCCGTTCATGAAAGTAATACGATAGGTATTTATATCATTTTTTATATCGTCTTTCATAACTTTCATGAAAGTCTCTTTAAAATCTGTTTTATTGGCTTCTCGCTCAGTGTTGACAGAATAAAAAATATTTGTAAAGTCGCTTTGTACACTTTTCCATCTGGAAGTGTTTTTTGCCTGCCTTGTATCATCCAGAGAAAGCGGTGCCACCAAAAAGGCCACAATTAAAAATATTACAAAAAGTATCGAAACTTCTATTATTGTAAATCCGTTTTTTTTCATCAAATTTTCACTTTCATTATTTGAGCAATTACTGTTTCTATCCTGCCAAATCGCGTCGTCTTTTGGCTTCCATCAATTTATCATATATCCATTCGGGCACAAAATTTTTGCCGAGAATAATTTGGCCGTTCATAATATTCGGCACATGGAAATCCGAACCGCCAGTTACTATCAAGCCCAAACTTTCTGCCATAGATGAAAAATATTCAACAATGGCCGGTGAGTGTTTTCTGTGATATGCTTCAATACCTACCAAACCATAATTCATGAGGTCTTTTATCAAGTCTTCGGCTATATCTATATCGTAAGGATGTGCTATTACAGGTATTCCCCCTGCATCATAAATAACCTCTACCGCATCAAAAGGCGATACAGTTTTCCTTTCTATATAAACCGGTGAACCGACATGGATGTATTTTTTGTATGCCTCCATCACATTACTTGTTCCGCCCACATTTGTAATTGCTTTTGCAATATGCGGACGTCCGATTGAACCGCCTTCGGCAACCATACTTTTAACATCATCAAATTTTATTTTTATACCTTCTTTTTTGTTCAGAAGAGCCAAAATTTCCTTTGTTTGTTTAATACGCGCCTGCTGCTGAACTTTTAAAAGATTTTTAAAATCCTCGTTCTCAATATCAGGGAAATAGCCAAGTATATGAACCTCATATTCCTTATATAAAGTGTTGACTTCTATCCCTTGTATAAGTTTTAGATTCAGCCCTTTTTCATCAATGTATTTTTGCGCGACTCCGTATGACAGCACATTGTCGTGGTCCGTAAGTGCAATTACCTCTAAACCTGCATCAGCAGCCAAATCTGCAATTTTTTCCGGCGCAAATACACCGTCTGAATAATAGGTGTGAATATGAAAATCTCCTTTCATTCCGCACCCCCTTTATCAACCGCCTGTATCAAGGTTGACCTCCTTATTATTTTCATTATTATCAACTATAAAATTAATCCTTTTTATTTGTGTTGCTTGAGTTTTATCAATCAAAACTTCAACACCGTTAATTTGTAATAAGTTACCTTGTGCAACCTCATAGCGTTCCGGTAAACCGGTTATAAGTCGTTTTAGTGAAGTGGAAAATTCCATACCTATAACACCTTCCGGAGAACCGCAAAAACCTGCATCAGTAATATAAGCCATTCCGTTTATAATCTGTTCATCCGCGGTTTGTATATGCGTGTGAGTACCAAAAAATCCTTTTATTAAAGCATTTTCATCTGTATTAAATTCTTGCGCCAAATATTTTGAAAAACAAACCTTTTCAGCAGTTGCTTCTGCATGAAAATCTATAAAAATACTAGTAACTCCCTCATTCTTAAGGCGTTTAATCTCTTCCGCAACAATTTGCCACGGTGAATCGATAGTGGGCATAAATACTCTGCCAAGTGCATTTATAACAGCTACTTTCTCACCTTCAAAATCAAATATGTGAGAGCCGCTCCCAGGTGTTCCCGATGGATAATTAATAGGTCTTATAAGGTTCTCTGCTTCGTTAATATATTCGTAAATGTCCTTTTTATCCCAAATATGATTACCTGAAGTCATACAATCTGTAAATGCAGAAAGGTCCTCATAGTTTTTCTTTGTGAGTCCGAAACCATGAGATGCATTTTCAACATTTGCTATAACAAAAGTAGTTTGCCCCTCATTTTTAAGCGATTGAATGTAAGACTTGACCGCATTACGACCATGTCTGCCCGTTATATCACCTAAAAATATTATCTTTTTTGTATCCATTTTTTGTTTAAGGCACTGGTGCCTTTCGATTATTTCGCTATTTCAGTTGCCCTGAATTCACGCACTACAGTTACTTTTATTTGTCCCGGATAATCAAGCTCATCCTCAATCTTCTTAGCAATATCTCTTGCAAGTTTTTGAGAAGCCAAATCATCAAATTTTTCGGCTTCAACTATTACACGCACCTCTCTGCCTGCCTGAACTGCAAAAGATTGCTTAATTCCCTCATATCCGTTTACTATTTCTTCAATTTTTTGAAGACGTTTGATATAAATTTCTAACGTATCACGCCTTGCACCGGGCCGTCCTGCAGATATTGCATCAGCCAGCTTAACCAAAACCGCCTCGATTGTATTTGCCATAACATCATCGTGGTGTGCCTCTATAGCGTGCAGAATTTCCGGTTTTTCTCCATAACGTGCAGCAAGGTCAACACCCAATTGTATGTGCGTTCCCTCCTGAGTTTGGTCAACTGCTTTACCTATATCATGAAGAAGTCCCGCACGTTTAGCAACAGCGACATTCGCACCGAGTTCTGCGGCAAGCATTCCGGCAATATGTCCAACTTCAAGTGAATGCATAAGAACATTTTGTCCGTAGCTTGTTCTGTAATACAAACGCCCGAGATTTTTAATGAGTTCCTTATTTAAACCCATTACACCCATATCAAGAGCAGCGTTTTCGCCCTCTTTCATTATCTTTTGCTCAATTTCTTCTTTTGACTTTTCAACAGTTTCTTCAATTCTGACAGGATGGATTCGTCCGTCTTGTATAAGTTTTTCAAGTGAAACTTTTGCTATTTCACGTCTTACAGGGTCAAATGATGAAAGAACAACCGCTTCCGGTGTATCATCAATAATCAAATCAACTCCAGTTAAAGTTTCAAGGGTTCTTATATTTCTGCCTTCACGTCCTATTATACGACCTTTCATCTCATCGCTCGGAAGCGAAACAACAGAAACTGTTGATTCAACAACTTGATCCATCATACATCTTTGCATTGTTGCAGAAAGAATTTCTTTAGATTTTTCAAGAGCATTCTCACGAATTTTGGCCTCATTTTCACGAATCAATTGCATTTGTTCTTGTGAAAGCTCTGTCTTCAATTGTTCCAAAAGCATATTTTTAGCTTCTTCCGTAGACATTCCGGCAATTCGTTCAAGCTCTGTTGTTCTTTTTTGTGTAATTTCATCAAGCAAATCTTCTTTTTCGATAAGCTTGTCTTTCATTTTATCAAGTTCTGTTTCTTTATCCGTAATTTCTTGTATCTTACCCTCGAGCATATCTTCACGTTTTGAAAGTTTATTTTCTATTTGTGCGAATTCTCTTCTGCGTTCTCTTTCATCTTCGTTTAATTGCTCTCTCTCATTTTGCAATGCTTCTTTTGCTTTAATCATTGCCTCTTTTTGAAGTATTGCTTCCTTTTCTTGTAAATCGTGCATACTCGCATCAGTTTGACGTACAAGGGCATTATATTTAACCCTTTGTATGACAATCACAGCAGCAAGCACTACCACGGTCACTATGGCAACAACCAATAATGCACTGTTCATACTGCACCTTTAACTTTCTATTTTTTTATATATACACGACATTCCGGCACATATAACCTACCGGACAACTCTCATATTAAACATTTAAGCCTTTTATCGCATATATCCTCAAAAATTTTTTTATGTATACTACTATGATTTTATCATACCATACTAAGCATGTTTTGTATACAAAAAATGTGAACATTTATTAAGTAAACGGATAAATGTATGCATAACAAATATTGATAATTACGAATTGAAAATATCACTATCAAAATTCAAACTTTTTGCCTCTTTTAGAAGAGGAAATTCATCAATATTATAATTTTTTGCGAAATTAATTGCTTCGCTTCTTGCAAGTTCCAAAATTTTGGAATCATTAACAATATCCCCAATTATCATATCCGGAAGCCCACTTTGGCGAGTACCTAAAAATTCTCCGGGGCCCCTTATTTGCAAATCTTTTTCAGCAATAACAAACCCGTCATTTGTTTGAGTCATAATTTCGAGTCTTGCACGAGTTCCCTGAGATTTTGTTGTAGAAGATAGTATGCAATAAGACTGCCATTCGCTTCTTCCAACTCTACCCCTTAGTTGATGAAGCTGTGAAAGTCCAAATCGCTCGGCATTTTCTATAACAATAACCGTAGCATTAGGCACATCAACTCCGACTTCCACTACCGTTGTTGAAACGAGAATATCATACTCTCCTTTTTTAAACCTTGTCATCACGTCTTCTTTTTCATTATTTTTAAGTTTCCCATGCAATAGTCCAACTTTAAATTCAGGAAAAATTTCATTTTGCCAAATTTCACGTTCTTTCGTTGCGGCCTTTGCAGAAAGTGTTTCACTTTCATCAATAAGGGGATAAACTATATAAGCTTGACGCCCTGCATTAACCTCGCGTCGAATCAAACTTGCAATCTGTTTTCTGGAATTTGCAATTGTGGTTAGAATCGGTTTTCTGCCTTCCGGCATTTCATCGATTACCGTTAGGTCTAAATCTCCGTTCATTGTAATTGCAAGAGTCCTTGGTATCGGAGTCGCCGTCATTGTTAAAATCTGAGGATTTTGGGATTTTTTTCTTAAAGCAAGCCGTTGTTTTACACCGAATCTGTGCTGTTCATCAATAACTATCGCACCCAAATTAGCAAAATCTATGTCCTCTTGAATCAAAGCGTGTGTCCCTATCGCAATATCAACCTGACCGTTTCTTAAATTCGTCTCCGAAACAAAACGCCTTTTCTTCCCAATGCTACCAAGATATAACTCAACTCTGATTCCCAACGGCTCAAGCCATTTTGTCATATTGTTATAATGCTGCTGCGCTAAAATTTCGGTCGGAGCCATTATTGCGGCTTGATATCCGTTCTCTACAGCTGCCAATAGCATAATTGTCGCTACTACTGTTTTCCCACTTCCGACATCGCCTTGAAGTAATCTTTGCATCGGTTTTGTAGAATTTAAATCGTTGAGTATCTCATTGACAGCTCTCTGCTGCGCACCGGTTAATTTAAACGGCAATGAATTTATAAACTTCATAACTAGTCCGTCTTTTTTGATATTAAGAGGTATTGCCTGAAGATTTTTATTGTTTTCTTCTCTCAGAAGAGCAAGACGCAACTGAATTAGGAAAAATTCTTCAAATACAAGAGAATACCTTGCAATATCAAGTTTTTCTTTATCATCAGGAAAATGAATTTGCCTTAAGGCCTCAGATTTATCCATAAGATTGTATTTTTTTATTAGATATTCCGGCAAAACTGTTTCGATTTCCGAGCCGTAAGTTTCAAGAACATTAAAAATGGCTTTGCGCAGAATTTTAATATTTAAGTTTTCACTGACAGTGTAAATTGGGACTATTCTTGCAAGATTCAAATTTGAAGGGGCAAGCGCTTCATCATCCATAATTGAATATGTCGGCTTATCGAGAGTCAAAATTCCGTCATAGGAATTGAGTTTGACCGTTCCGGAAACCATAATGCCGGAATTTTTAGGGAAATTTGATTTCATTCTTTCCATTACATATTTAGAAGATTTTGCAGAAAAGAAATTTAGGTAAATACTTCCGGAACCGTCTGCTATTCTTACTTTTATAACTCCTAAATTGCTTTTTGTCGTGAATGCTTCTACAGATTTTATTCTGCCAAAAATCGTTGTATCAACTCCCTCTTTTAAATCTCTTATTTTTGTTCTTGTTGAATAATCAACGTGTTTACGTGGGAAATAGTAAAGTAGGTCATTTGCGGTATAAATTCCGAGTTTATTGAGCATATAAGCAATTTTGGGGCCTACACCTTTTATGTACATAACATCCGTTTGGGAAATAGACCTTTTATCTTTTGAAGATGCTGACTCAATGGGTTTTTCGATATATTCATTCTTAACAACAGAAACAAATCTTTCTAAGGTTCTTTTCCTTGAAGGAGCTGTTTCCATAGGATAATGTTCAAAATGCTCCAAAAGAACTTTCCATTTCGGGTTTTCCGGATGAAGCTTGATTTCTTTCCTCAAAACAGAGCAAATAAAAGAAGAAAACGTGCGTGTTTTACCGTTAATATTGATATAACGGTGTTTAACCTCTATTTCGACGGCTTTTCTTACCTGCTCCAAATTATCCATAGATTAATTATACTATATTTTATTGCGGTTATTAAAAATTTCTGCGAAATATGATATATTGTAACTATGCCCAGAACTTATTTAAACGGAAGTGTAAAAAGCGGAAACATAATGCGATGGACAATCAACCCATTGGTTGTTTATATTGCTCCGATGAAATTTTACACAAAGGTGGGCGAAGACCATAAATACAGAAAAATGGTTATGGACGCATTCTCAACATGGTCGGCTGCAAGTGGCGGTAAATTACAATTTAGGGTAACAAATGTACTATTAGAATCCAACATAAATATTGATTGGAAACGCGTTGAAAGAAAAGCACTTGGGCACTGTTATTTCAATTGGGATTCGCAAGGACGACTTTATGGAGCAGAAGTTTCAATAGGTCTAACCGATGGAAGAATTCATCAGGAATATGATAATGACGTTGAGGTCTACCATACAATTTTACACGAAGTGGGGCACGCTTTGGGACTAAATCACAGTCCTTATAAAGAAGATATTATGTATTCTCCGCACCAATACGGAAATGCTATGCTCTCTGCAAATGATAAGTACTCTATACAGTGGCTTTATCGCCTTCCAGCCGGAGCTCCGGTCAAAAAAATCGCAGAAAAATACTCGATAACTACTGATACTGATATTGATTCGGTTATCAGAAGAATAGACTCTAAGAGTGGTAAACAAGAAGAACAACACGAAAGGATGCAAATTCAAACAAGCAGAGATTTATTGGAAGAAGCTGCAAATATAGGCGATTTGAAACGATATAACGTACTTTTACAGGATATTTCTCTGTCGGATAATGTAAAGAATTATCTCAAAAATAACAGAAAGTAATAAAAATTAGGCAATTTTTTCTCAGAATTTGTTTTATATATAATATCAAGTATAAGGTTAAGGATTTTTCATGGAAAAAGATAATAGTATAGATGTAAAAACATCAGAAGCTCAAATTATTAGCGGATTTGAACAAATATCAAACCCTCTGAGAGCTTATGCAGATACATCTAAAAAGGATTTGACTAACTACAGCCAAACTGTTCCTCGCCCTAAATATGATGGCGACACTGTTAAAATACTTGAAATAGTAAGAATCCTTAATAACATGGTCCCTATCAAAATGCCCGAATACAATTTCAACATTGACGAAATTAATGGTGAAAGATTTTATAAACCTGATGGCACTCTTTTACTTGTAAGAGATTTTGACAGCGATGTAATCAGAGATTATTATTACAATCCCAACTATACAGATAAAAAATATTCCGTTTCCAGAATCCTTGAACACGACAAAAATACCGGACGTTTGAAAGTAAAAATTGAACCTATAACAAGAAAAGGAAGCAAATTAACAACCGGAATATCTATATTTGACGAAAAAATTAATAACAAATATACAATTATCCAGCTTTCTGACGGCGGAGTAGTTAGCAATATGTCAGAATTTTCAGGTGAAGGGAAATCCTTTAAAACACTTTTCCGAAATATAAACAATTTTAAGCCCGTACGTTATCTTGAAGGAAAAGACAATAAAAACACCGGATTTGAAATGTTGGATTGTTTGTTTACCGAAAGTGGTGATATCGCACGTATCAGACGCTATACCAACAACAAAGAAATCAACATCAACTATTCTGATACTCAAAAAAATATTACGGTTAAATCAAAGTAACTGCTATTTCTTATTTTATTTTTTGATAATAAAAAAAAGCTTGAGTGGGAAGCTCAAGCGGAAAAAGGGAAAAGGGATTTATATTTGGAATTTTTTTGTATTCGAATTCTAAATTGTCTGCTCAAAATGAGCCGAACTGTTTTTCGGTAACCTAAACGATGACCAATATAGAAATCGTTAAAGGTTCCTGAGTCGTAAGCATATATACCAAACATGCATACAAATTACCTGTTTGCTATACTACTTACTTATCTTATGAGAATATACCGAAGGTTCTTTCAACGTTATCGCTGATTATCTTCTTGACTGAATCATATTGTTTTGTAAGTGCGTTCCTTTCTGTTTCAAGTTTACTTAACGCTAAATCATATTGTTTATCTTTTCTGTTAATTTGTTTTAATGCATATTCATATTCTGCTTCTGCTTTTGCCAAAGCTACTTTATCAATTTGGCTTGTCGTAGTATATGCAATAGCAGATTCTGAACTTACACTTGCACCGGTCAAAATAGTATGACCGTCAGCATCTGTCGTAAATTTCTCAATAGTCCATCTTCCGCTCTGAAGCATAGAAGTTAAGAATTCTGTATCTGAAGCTGCATCTCCGCTTGGGCCATTGAAATCATCAATTGATATACATCCGCCATGCTGCTGTATTCCTGAGAACATACGTGCATAATAGTTAAATTTATCCAAGTTTTCTTCAGGAATTCGTTCATCATTAAATATTCTGTTTCCATATTTGTGGAAGAAATAGTCCAAAAATGCCTGTGCTTCCGGAGTGTTACCAAGGGCTAACACATTAACAAGACTTACTTCATCAACCGGTATCGGTGGTACTGGTGGTGGTGTCGGTGGTGTCGGTGGTGTCGGTGGATCCGGAGGTGTTACAGGTTGAACTGGTTGTACTTGAATAGATACCTCTTGTCCAGATGGGCTTGCGGCTCTGTCATTTACAACTTTTACCTTCTCAGCGCTCGTATTTACATTATTTACATTATGATTACCAGTACTGTATTCGGCACTGCCATTATATACTACTTCATCACCGCTAAGTTGCTCGTTCAGCTCATAATTTGACCCACTATGAGGAACCGCATCATTATAGAGATTAAGAAGAGTTTCATCACTTAAGTAGTTTTGCTGAAGAACTTCGTCCGCTACTTCAAGAAAATCTTCCCAATCCTGACCTTCAAAAGCATTGTTTTCATTGCCATACAACATATATAAAGCAAATGCATACGCATCTTGAGGCAATGCAGATGAAATGAATTCATAATATCCTTCATAAACATCATCAGAAACAATCAACCTTCCTCTTGAATCTATCAATGCATAATTTGCGCTCGTAGCATTTGCTCCGTTTACAGAGAATAAATTATTAAATGTGGCAGCAACAGTAGAAGCCACTCCGTTATCATATCTGGTAAACGTGAGTGTAGTAGCATCTAGTGCATTCTGATATTTTTCATATACCTCGTCTTCCTGAGTCGACAACTGAATCTTCGCGTTCTGTATGCTTTGCGCTTCAAACTCAACGTCATGTATTCTAGCTGTCAACATTAGCAAGCGAGCTTGCGATGCCGCCATTCCCATTGTAGTGATTCCTTAATTTGTCCCTTTGTGTCATGTATTACGGCACTTTTCGCCAAAACTTTAATGTTTTAAACCGTATTGTTACAAAACTTTACAATACAATTTTGTGCAATTTCTTAAAATGCTTGTAAATATTGTGTTTTGAGGGTATGGACGCCCACAAAACATGCTCGTAGCATGAGTTTCCATGTTTTGCATGACTTTAAAAAAAATATCATTAAAACTATGTCATACAAACGTATGAAATTTGTATAAAATAACTAAAAAAACGCTTAAAAATACCGATAAAACGTTAAGGAAGGACAGCTAAAATTGTTTAATACGATGAATCCAATACGTCCGCAGCCCTATCCGCAGAGGGGAAACGGAAATTATAACGCAGGTAGTGACGGAGCTGATAAAGACGGGCACAATAAAAACGAGCAAGAACAGCAGCGCCGCCAGAATTCTGTTGTGGCAAGAGGACGCGCAGAAGATATCCAACAAGGACAAACCCCTGTAAGACCTGCTATATACTCTCCTGCCGTAAATGCGTATGTGCAAAATTCCAATACATCAAGCTATCCGACACAGCTTCGTACTCCAAATTATCCGATTCAAAATAATCAAATAAGTTTACAGCAATATCAAGCAATGGGTTCAGGATATCAACCGATACAAAGTCAACCGACTGCACCTACAGTGGTTCCAAATCCTACACAGAGAAGTAATAAAGTTAATATTGCTCAAATAATCAAAGACTTTCGGAATACAATGAAAGCAATAGCTACTCCGCCGGAATTGGAGGAAGAAGTTGAACATTATCTTGCAATTGTGGGAGAAGAAGTTAAATCCCCACAACCGCAGGTACACATGGTTCAAAGCAACCTTAAAATAGCTGCTTCTATCCTTGATAAATATATATCCGAAACATTGCATAAAGAATCGAAAGTAGTTCAAAATTGGCTCAACGCACTGTTTTTGCAGAGAATAAATTACAGCTATAACGAAGAAGAAATAAATCCGAACTTCCTAGTTCAATTCCCTCATTCTTCAGAAGATGAAAAACCGCAAAATAACACAGAAACAGAACAATCTGCAGAAGCAGAAACGACTTCCTTACAAAATAACCAATTAGTTCAAAATGAAGATATGGAAGTTGAAATTGAAGATTATGTTCCGGCGAATATAGAAGAAGAATATATTCAGGCAGAAAAAATAATTTCGCAGAAGCCAAACATAACTATAATTCCTCAAGATACAAAATTAAAATCCTTGTTTATGGAGGCAAAAAAACAGGCCTTCTCAAACAACCCGCAAAAAGCAATGGCAATTTTTAAAGAAGCTTTTAACCGTGCGGAAGTGTTGAAAGATAGCGAAACTCAATCAAGAATCTGCCTTGAAGTCGGTAAAATATACGACGACAATGATTTTCTTGCACAGGCATTAAACAGTTATAATAAATCATTACAATATACAACAGACACTAACGTAAAATCACGTGC
The DNA here is from genome assembly GCA_905236055.1 of Candidatus Gastranaerophilales bacterium. Lineage (GTDB taxonomy): Bacteria > Cyanobacteriota > Vampirovibrionia > Gastranaerophilales > Gastranaerophilaceae > CAG-196. Next base: position 31,284 of record CAJOOA010000023.1, read on the forward strand.
GCATTTCTCAATTGCTCAAATATATGATGATGTGAATCAAGTTGCAGCAGCGCTTGATCATTACATCACTTCTATTTCTTATGCAGGCAAAACAGATGACTTAATCGGTCAATCCGATTCTCTGACAAGAGTTGCAAATATATTTACCGACAAGTATGACGAAAGTGCTTTTGAATACTATGATGTCGCTCGCAAACTTGTTGAACAAACAGCAGATGACAATATGAAAGGTTATGTCCTTTCAAATACTGCAGATGCTTGCGTACATTTCAGGAAAAATGATAAAGCTTTAAAATATTATGCAGAAGCCGTTAAAAATTATGAAAAAACAAACGCGCTTGAAGAAATAGCCGAAAATTATAAATCTGCGGCAGAATTGATGATTGAATTCAATAGCCCAAATAAAGCAAGATCTTTGTTAAAAAAAGCTATAGTAAATGCAGTAAAAACGAAAAACGAAGACTTGATTTCAGAAATTAATCTTCTGCTTGCAAGCGTCAATTAAATTTAGGCCTCGTCTTCTATTAAACTTGTCGGGAGTTGAACATAATTGTTAAAATAGCTTGTCATAATTTTTTTCATATTTGTTACTGAAAATTTTAACAAGCCGGTCTGTGAATCTTCACTCAAATTATACGTTATGGTATTATTTGCCGAATCAGTTAAATTATATTTTGACAGACGTGATCCCGTAATATATTTTACATATTCATTGTAAGTTATAATTCCGTCTTCATTGGAATCAATTGCTTTGTCGTATTTTGAATCACCTTCAACAGCATAAGCCAGTTTGCCCAAACTATTTGTAACAGTGAAATTCGAAATATTGTTAGTAGTATTTTTGTTTTGAGAATTGCTGATGTTGGAAATGGTCCCGAATGTACCCTGCATAATTTGAGAATTCATTTCCCAATTGCTCATCATCAATTGCTGCGCAAATGAAATATCAGTCATGTACTTATAATCCCTAATATCTATGTGCTTATTATATACCTAACTTTGTAATTTTACAAATTGAGAAATACTTTACGCGAAAGACCTACTCTTACGGTTTTTCAACTTGCAAGCGGCGTTCTTCTACATGGTGGAAATCTCTCAATTTAGTATCACCCCGCCTAAGCATATCTTCTTTTGTATCATTACCCAGCATTTTGATAAGACGCAAGGTATCCTCTATGCATTCTTCCCAAGTTGTTTTTGCATTGGGTTTTGTTCCCGCATTCATCCATACCGGTTTTCTGAACAAGTTTCTGAATGCAAAAGCCCTGCTATATGAACAGTCTATTTTAATCGTCGGAACTTGCTTTTCCAATTCAAATTGATCACAAGGCAACGCATAAGGTGTTGACGGTACTTTTCTTAACACACGCGGATAATCGTAGCGTACCTTTACCGGAACTTGTTCTGAAGTTACGGTAATTTTACCTCTATGGTTGCTGAAAAATCTCTTAATTCCGTCATTATTTAATATTTCATCACGAATAAGTTGAATATCTTTCTGATGTTTTTCAAACTCAGCACCCTTAATTTTGATTCTTAAACTATTAAAATTTAAATTGTTATTGTCCATTTTAGCTATGTACATATAATATATCTCCTGCCTTTAATCAGATAAAAGCTCGTAAAAATATTTTTTGCTAGTTGTTTTGAAATTTATTTCTAAAAACGCACATGAAATTTATCAGTAGAAAGATTGCTTATCGGC
>CAJOOA010000024.1 GCA_905236055.1 Candidatus Gastranaerophilales bacterium
AGGTTCTTTGCGATACTTTCTTGTCGGCACAAGAAAGTATCAATAATTAAAACGAAACATATGCATCAAAATGCATATTTTGATGCATACTGATTTTATGTTACAATTTTTTGGAATTGGAAAATAAATATGCTTTTATCAGAATTTGATTACGAATTGCCGGAAAATTTAATAGCGCAAAAACCGACAGAAAAGAGACAGGATTCAAAAATGATGGTTTTACAAAGAGAAAACCACCAAATTTTTCATAAACACTTTTACGACATTGTTGATTTGATCGATAATAATTCGGTTTTGATATTGAATAACACAAAAGTTATGCCCGCCAGACTTTATGGTTATAAGAATACCGGAGCAAAGATAGAAGTTTTCTTGTTGAAAGAAAGGAACAACAAGGAATGGGAGGTTTTGATTAGACCGTCAAAGAGGGTAAAAGAAGGAACTATTATAAAAATAAGTGATGAGTTGAGTGCTGAAATTATTCACTCCCTCCCTGATGACGGGAAATGGCTTGTAAAAATGATTTACGAAGGTGATATCTTGGGAATACTACATAAGGTTGGAAATATACCTTTGCCGCCGTATATTGAACGAAAAATGGCGGATGAGGAGCTTAAAAAACTTGATTTTGAGCGTTATCAAACAGTTTATGCGAAAGATGAAGGTTCTGTTGCGGCGCCTACTGCGGGGTTGCATTTTACAAAAGATATTTTAACCAAATTGGCAGAAAAGGGAGTTGAAATCGGATATGTTACTCTCAATGTCGGAATAGGAACATTCAGGCCGGTAAAGTGTGAAAATATTTTGGAACACAAAATGGATTCTGAATCTTTTGAAATAAGCGAAGAAACAGCAAATTTAATAAATAGAGCCAAAAAAGAGGGCAAAAATATTATTGCGGTCGGCACTACCACAGTCAGAACCCTTGAAACAGCATATCAACAATTTGGCGAAATAAAGGCATGCAAATCTGCTTCCGAACTATTTATTTATCCCCCTTATGAATTTAAAGTTGTAGATAAATTGATAACAAATTTCCACTTGCCAAAATCTACGCTGTTAATGTTGGTTAGTGCATTAGCCGGAAAAGATTTTATATTTGAAGCATACAAGTCAGCCATTGAAAACAAATACAGATTTTACAGCTATGGCGATTGTATGTTTATAAGTTAGCTTGCGAAAGTATTTGCCGAATTCTTGCGATGCTGTATCCTTTATAATTTATTTTCCCTGATGTTATCGGTTGGGTGTAATCGGCTTTGTTTATTGAGCGTGATTCAACAATAATTGAAGGAGGCAAAATCGCCCATTTATAGAGGGCTTTTGACATCCTGTCATAAAATTTATTTAACCATTCAACTTTCTGTTGTCTGCTTACATAACATTTGTTTTCATATACAAATTCTGTACCGACTAAATCTTTATAAGATTCGTTTTTGTTTTCAATTCGCCAGATTACTTCATCAAGAAATTCATATGGCATAAGTGCATCTTCCGCATTCAAAGTTTTTCCTGTTTTAGGGTCTATTGCGAGTTCCGCTCCGGGCTTTTTCTCTATAACAGATTTTGGAATTGCATTTTTTGAAGTCCTGTTCAAATTTAGCCAACGTGCGAATGCAAAAAGTTTTGTTTTTGGAACATCTGCAATTGGTGCAAAACCGCCTGACATATCACCATTAACTGTAGCATAACCCATATATAGCTCTGATTTGTCAGATGTCGCAATCGGTATACAAGACGGAAATTCATTGCTTATTCCCCAAAGATACATTGCCCTTGATCTTGCTTGAATATTATCAGGTGTAAACGAATTTGAATACCTGTCAGCCCATTTTTTTTCTATTTTTTTAAACAAATCATTTAAGCATACTTCAGTTGTGTCAACCATAGGTTTTATAGAGATTTCGGTAAAATTTATTCCTAAATTATTTGCTAATTTTTGGGCATCGGATTTACTTTCACTACTTGTAAGCTTTGATGGCATGGAAATCCCGAATACATTTTCTTTCCCGAGTGCATCTGCAAGCAGTACTGCGCAAACCGAAGAATCTAACCCACCTGAAAGCCCAAGCACAGCCCTTTTAAGTCCGCATTTGTTAAAATAATCTCTAATACCTTGGATAATTGTTTTATATGTACGTGCCAAATCAGACTCATATTCAAGAGTAAACACCTTTTGTTCATTTAGTGATTTTTCCAAGCCATCAGTTATGGGCTCAATTTCTCCTTCTGATTTTAAAGGATTAACTATAATAAAGTCTTCATCGAAAGACTTTGCTCTTGCAAAAATGTCACCGTATTTGTTGACTCCTCTGCTCGCACCATCAAAAGATATATTATCGACAGCTCCTACCTGATTAACGTACACAATCGGAAGTTTTTGAGAAAAAGCCGTAAATGCCAGCATGTTGTGTTTAAGTTGTTCTTTTCTTGCCCTTGTCGGAGAAGCGGAACAATTGATTATGACTTCTGCACCCGCATTTTTTAATTCTGTTATCGGATCTTTTGCATACATCGGTTTTTCGAAAAAGTCCTTGTTATTCCATAAATCTTCGCATATAGTAATTCCGTATTTAATACTATTTAGGGCGTAAATAATTTCTGATTTTGAAACATTATCGGCAGAAAAATGACAAAGTGTATCAGCAGGTTGAATTCCAACGACAGGAGAAGGTTCTATATATCTGTAATCATTAAATTCGCTATAATTTGGGAGCAATGATTTTCTCACAATTCCTTCAATTTTTCCGTTTCTCAAAATCGCAACAGAGTTGTAATATCTTTTTCCTTCTGCAAATTTTTCTCTAGGTTCAATAAATCCGACAATAGCTGCTGTCTTTTGGGTGATTCCGGCTAGTTCTTTCAACCATTTTATGTTCTCATCCACTATGAAAGGATGTCTTTCAATGAGGTCGTATACGGGATACCCTATAAGTGCAAGTTCCGGAAAAATAACCATATCCAGATTTATAGTTTCTGCATAATTTATATATTTAGCAATTTTTAAGGCATTATTTTTTAAATCTCCAATGGAAGTATTAATTTGAGCCAAACCGACAAAACCGCCACCTGCAGTTATGACCTGTAAATCTTTAATGTCGTTTTCTTCCGTTTTTATGCCTGATAAAAGCGGCATTCTCCCATCCTTCCTTATTCTGACAGTTTTTGGATTTGTTTGTATAAATCCTTTATTTCCTGACTGTAATTTTTTGGAATTATTATTTTTATTTTAGCATTAAAATCTCCAAATCCATTCCCGTTAGGTAAACCGAGATTTTTCAGTCTTAAAGATTGTCCGCTTGATACTCCTGCCGGAATTTTGATGTTAATATTTCCGTGTAAAGTTTGAATATCCTTATTGCATCCCAAAACCGCCTCCGGAGGTGTAATTTCAATTTCTTTCGTAAGATTTACTCCGTCGATTTCGTATTCACGATCTTTGATATGAATAACTAGATATAAATCACCTTTATTACCTCTGCTTCCGGTTTTTCCTTCTCCTTTAAGCCGAATCTTCATTCCCTCATGAACATCTTTAGGCAATTTAACTTTTACGGTTTTTGGTTCGGAATGTATTCCGGTTCCTCCGCAATGCGAACAATACCCGTTACCGTTACAATACCCGCATTTATCCATTTCTGTATATGTAACCGAAACAGGTTTCTTATCAAAAATTTCTTTTGCTGTTAAATTTAAATTTTTTGTAACATCAAGATTTTCATGTGGTTGGGAAGCGGTTCTTTTTGAGGAAGCAGTTCTACCCATATCTGAGAAATTTACTCCCCCCATGTTTACCCCTCCCATATTTACCCCCTGAGAGAAGTCAAAACCGCCAAAGCCACCTTGTGAAGTGCGATTCCCGCCCATCATATCTCCGAAAAGTGAAGCAAAAAAGTCTGAAAAACCGCCGCCGCCAAAGTCAAAACTTTGTGCTCCGCCTTGGTTAAAGTTAAAACTAAAATTCTCAAACCCGGGAGGAGGAGTATAGTCGGCACCTCCTTGCCAACCGGAGCCCAAACTATCATATCTTTGTCTTTTAGCTTTATCACCTAAAACTTCATAAGCTTCATTTATATCTTTAAATTTTTCTTCTGCTTCTTTTGTTTTATTAACGTCAGGGTGATATTTACGGGCAAGCTTTCTGTAAGCGGATTTTATTTCCGCTTCTGTTGCATCACGTTTTACACCAAGAGTTTCGTAATAATCTTTATATTTCATATAGAATTCCCCTATATATTAAATATTAATACAAAAAATTACAAAACTTAATAAAGTTAACTTTTTTTTAATTATATTCAGTCTAATGTTTAGGTTTATGCTAAAATACAATAGAGGATTTTTGAGGACAAAGAAATGGATTTTACCAAAATATTGTTTAAGACAAATTCGTTTGATGTCGAAAAAGCTTTACCGGACGGGGTTATTTTCTGTACTAATGACGGGAAAATTCAGTGGGTAAATGATAAAGCTGCCGAAATATTTGAAACATCTAAAATGAATTTAAAAACATCGAGCATTTCCGATTTTATTGAAAATGCACATAACTTAATTGTAAATGCCGTTGTTAATAATAAACCGCTTATTACGAAAATGGTTAGTAGAGAAATTTATTTTGAAATGACGGCAAAACAAATTGAAGAAGGATACGTTCTTTCTTTCAGAGATATTGAATCCGGCGCGAATTATAAATCAGTATCCTCTAATCAAGACGAGGATGCCGTAAATAAAAATAAAAATGAATTCTTGCTAAAACTTGTAAACGATTTTAAAGCTCCTTTACAGTCAATTATCGGTTTTTCTCAGGCAATGGCAGACGGTTTGGGCGGAAATATATCCGAACAGCAGGAAAAGTACATAAAAATAATAAAAAAGAATTCTTCGGATTTGATGTATTTTACGGATAAGTTATTTGAGTTATCAAAAACAGAGTTAGAGACTATCCCTCCGGAATCGAAGACTTTTGATATTATAAATTTGATAAATTCTCTCGTTCGATACAACGAGCAATTATGCAAGGATAAAGATATTAAGTGGAATGTATCTGTAGCCGAGGGTTTAAAGAAAACAATGCTTTCTGACGAGAATTATGTAAAAAATATCGTACAGAATATCGTTGAAGTTATTTTAAGGGCCGTAGAGGTGGGTGATATTAATATCGAATTATCCCTACCCGAAA
>CAJOOA010000025.1 GCA_905236055.1 Candidatus Gastranaerophilales bacterium
CTTAAAATGGCGGGAACGACGAGGCTCGAACTCGCGACCTCATGCGTGACAGGCATGCGCTCTAACCAAACTGAGCTACGCTCCCATGTCGTATCACTTGTTTAATATAATATGCTGAAAAATTTTTTGCAATAGTAAATAAATCTCATTTATCCATTACTTTTAATCTTTCTGTATTTTAATTACTCGAAGCTCCTTTCTCTTCAAAAAATATAGAAAAGGAAGCTCGTTATAATGCCGAACTTCCTTTTTGTATGCTGTATATCAGCTTATACACCGTAGCAATTTAGTCCCGTTCTTAATTTCCCTAAAGCCCTTGCCTCTGTCTGTCTTATACATTCTTTTGTGACACCATACAATTTGCCAATATCCTCCAATGTCGTTTTGGCAAAATTCTCTAAGCCGAATCTCATTTTGATAACGCACTGCTCCCTCTCTTTCAATGTTGCTACTACCTGTGCAACCTCCCGTTTGAGTTCCTCATATTCAATGTTTTCCTCAATACTTCCTTTTTCATCAGCAACAACATCCGCAACTGAAAGTTCACTTCCGTTGTTCGCATCAAAACTTCCCTCAATAGAAACAGTTGACGTGTATGCCGAAAGATAGGTATCAATCTTTTCCGGCTCAATGTCCATCTTTTTAGCCACTTCGCTGTTTGTTACCTGACAATTGTAGCTTCTTTCCATCTCTGCCTTAACTTTTGAAAATTTTGACAAAGTCTCCTGAATATAAACCGGAATCTTCATACAATAAGATTGTTCTGAGATGGCTTTGAACATTGCTTGTTTAATCCACCATGTTGCATAAGTAGAAAACCTGTAACCCAAATCCGGATTAAACTTTTCTGCTGCAACCATCAACCCTAAGTTTCCTTCCTGTATTAAGTCAACCATAGGCAACTTAGATACATGAATCGCTTTTCTTGCAATTGTCAAAACTAATTTTAAATTTGCTTGTACAAGCTCCTTTTTTGCGTCCACATCGCCATTTTTTGCTCTTAATGCCAACTCTTTTTCTTCTTTCACATCAAGAGATTTAATTGAATTAACTTTTCTCAAATAAGCTCCCAAGTCTGAGGAATTTGAAGTGATTGATACGAAACCTGTTCTTGCCGGATTTGTTGCACCTGTTTTTTTCATTGAGATAAATGATTCTTTCATACTTTTGACTCCATATATTTAAGGGGTAAACACTGACGTATTGTGATAAGGAAAACTTAAACTTGACACATAACACATAATCCTTATATACACAATATATATCATCAGTATATAAACTTCAAGTGTTTTGTTAAGAAATATTACAAAAATGCCCCGTATTTTGAAATATTTTTACAAAACTTTACATTGTATTATGGGGGCAAAAGCCACGTAAATATGCTATCTTATCTCATTAGGCATATATCTTGTCATTTGGTTTAAATATCCGCCGATAGGAAGCATATTATCAGTTTGAGAATTCATGCCCGGAATATAAGAGTTTTCGTTTATTTGTGCTTCCAATTTAGCGTTATAGTCATTGTTCAGTTTATATTGTCTGACTTTTAAGGTTTCATAACAATTAAATCTTTCATCATTAGCTTCATAAGATTTGCAATTGGCCAAATCATTATCAAACTCTACTTTACGTTCATACCAATATTTTGTATTTATATTCAATTTGCCGAGTCCTTTGGGCTCTTTTACATTTACAAATGCTGTAGGAGCAAAATCACTCCACTGAGGAACGTTTACTCCAAAATCTTTTTCTGCATATACGGCTAAGGGTAAACTCAGTAAACACAACGTAATAAACTTTTTCATAAACTACTCCTTTGCAGCCGTCATTTTCGCACACTTAAGATATTAATTAACTCAAAATGGCATCTTTTTCAGCTTTTCTTTTGTAAAAATCTTCCAAAAATCCGGTATTAAACTCACCGCTTTTGAACACTTCGTCCTCAATAATACTCTGATGGAAAGGAATTGTCGTTTTTATGCCCGTAATAACGTATTCTTTTAATGCCTGATACATTCTTCTGCGAGCTTGTTTACGATTTTCTCCCCAGCATATCAATTTACCTATCATAGAATCATAATAAGGCGGAATTGTGTATCCCGGATAAACATGAGAATCAACTCTTATCCCAAAGCCGCCGGGAGCAAAATATCCGTCAATTTTCCCAGGACAAGGCATAAAATTATTATCAGGATCTTCTGCATTAATACGGCACTCTATAGCATGACCTCTTAGTTGAATATCATCTTGTGTATAGCTAAGCTTTTCGCCTGAGGCGACAAGAATTTGTTCCCGCACGATATCCACTCTTGAAATCATTTCTGTAACACAATGCTCTACCTGAATACGAGTATTCATTTCCATAAAATACCATTTTCCGTCATTATCAAGTAAGAATTCACACGTTCCAACCCCTTCATAACCGATGGCTTTGGCAGCTCTAATAGCTGCAGCGCCCATTTCTTTTCTTGTATCTTCATTGATAGCAGGAGAAGGAGATTCTTCCAATAACTTTTGATGACGACGCTGTATGGAACAATCACGTTCGCCGAGGTGTATCATATTTCCAAACGAATCACCAATAATTTGGACTTCAATATGACGTGGATTTTCAAGATATTTTTCCGCATAAATATTCGGATTTCCAAAAAACTTTTCGGCTTCTTGTTTGCATAAATCCATATTTGTTTCAAGCTCGGCTTCATTACGTACAATGCGCATACCTTTGCCGCCGCCACCTGCTGTGGCTTTCAGGATGATAGGATATCCGACTTCGTTGGCAAACGCTTTTAGTTCTCTTGTATTCTTGATAATTTCAGTCCCCGGTATAACAGGTACATTATTCTCAATCATTGTTTTGCGGGCGGTAGCTTTATCACCCATTTTTCTCATTGATTCCGCAGAAGGTCCAATGAATTTGATATCATGCATAGCGCAAATTTCTGCGAATTCAGCTCTTTCTGATAGGAAACCATATCCGGGGTGAATGGCATCACAACCTGTTGCAAGGGCTGTAGAGACTATTGCCGGGATACTCAAATAACTGTCAACACTCGGAGCAGGACCTATACAAAAAGCATCAGTCGCGAGTCTGACATGGAGGGAATTTTCATCGGCTTCCGAATAAACTGCAACTGTAGGTATTCCCAATTCTCTGCAAGCTCTGATTACCCGAACTGCTATTTCTCCCCTGTTTGCTATTAATACTCGTTTAAACATATATCCTCTTTAAAATAATAAGAAAATTACAAAAGATGTAAATTTGTTATTTACTTCAAATTTCATTATTATGTTTTATTCTACATACATTAAAACCTGACCATATTCAATCGGATCCCCGTTTTTAACGCATATTTGCGTAATTTTTCCGGCATGTTCAGATTTAATTTCGTTCATTAATTTCATTGCTTCAATAATGCAAACAATATCCCCTTCTTTTACTTCCGAACCAACTTCAACAAAAGGTTCTGCTTCCGGATCAGAAGACGCATAAAAAGTTCCTACCATAGGGGAGGTAATCGCTTTTCCTTTGGCTGTCTGCTTTACGACTTTTTCAGCAGATTCCGATATTTCTGCTGCAACAGGTGCTGATGTCGGTGTAGTTGGTGCTGTTGACACATTAACTACTTCCGGAACATCTTTCCTAATGGTGATTGCTTGTTCGCCATCATCAACCGAAATTTCGGTCAAACCGTTGTCATTTATTATCCTTGCTAATTTTTCTATATATTCTGTTTCAAGTCTCATTGTTCCTCCGTAAATCTTGATTTGTGAATATTTATTCACAAATATTATACACGGTCAAGATATTCATTGGTTCTGGTATCTACACGTATAACATCACCGTTTGATACAAAGAATGGTACATTAACGACAGCACCAGTTTCAAGAGTAGCTGGTTTGGTTCCGCCTTGTGCAGTGTTCCCTTTTTCTGCCGGAGGTGTATCAATAACCTCTAATTCTACGTGTGCAGGAATATCGACACCAATAATCCTGGAATCATGTGTAAGTACTTGTACAATCATATTTTCTTTTAAATATTTAACTCCGTCGCCAACTTGGTCTTCAGTTAATTGTAACTGTTCATAAGTTTCCATATCCATCATAACAAACTCTTTGCCTTCTTTGTACAAGTATTGCATTTCTTTTCTGTTCAGCATAGCTTTTGCGACTTTTTCGCCTGCCCTGAAAGTTCTTTCTATAACATTACCGGACTCGGCATTTTTTAATTTTGTTCTTACAAATGCCGCGCCTTTGCCTGGTTTTACATGAAGAAATTCAACTACGGTCCAAAGTCCGTTATCTAATTCAAGTGTCAATCCGTTTTTTAAATCATTTACCGAGATCATAAAAACTCCTTATAAATCTGTTATAACGTCATTTTTTTTGATATTATCACAAACACCTAAAATGGGCAAATATGTAACGAACGATATTTGCAAAGCTTTATTAACACTTTGTAACATATTTTTAGTCAAACTGCCCAACAATTATTTATTTGATAGAATTAAATTAGACGAATCGTTTTACGATAAGGAGAAAAGATGAATACTTATAAGATACCTAGAAATCGACGCGGGGGTAAAAAGGGACGGTTTTCTTACAACAGTTCCACTCTTAAAATTGCAACCTCATTGATTGTATTGTTAGTAGGTACAGTTCTTGCCGGGATGATTGCTTTGAAACTCTATTTAATTTCACTGCCTCCGATAAGAAATTTGAACTCATTAAAACCAAACATAGTTACAACTTTCTGTGCCAGTGGTGGAGAAGTTATAAAAACTTTTGCGGCATACACATACGCAAATGTGGAGTTGCGTGAAGTTCCGAAAGAGTTGGTTCAAGCATTAATTGCGACAGAAGATAAGAACTTTTATAAGCATAAAGGTTATGATTTGCTTGGACTTACACGATCTATGGTTGCAAATGTCTTAGCCGGTCATGTGGTTCAGGGTGCGAGTACAATAACTCAGCAGTTGTCAAGGATTCTGTTTTTATCAAATGAAAAAACTTTTACTCGAAAAATTAAAGAACTTCAAGTCGCGGCTCAAATTGAAAAAACAATTTCAAAGGATAAAATTCTTGAAATGTACTTAAACAATGTATATTTGGGTTCAGGTGCTTATGGGGTTAAAGGCGCAGCAAGAATATATTTCAACAAAGATTTGAGTGAACTTAAGTTGCCGGAGATGGCTTTGATAGCCGGTTTACCTCAAGCTCCTTCGGTTTATTCTCCGTATAACAATCCTAATTTGGCAAAAAAACGTAGAAATCAAGTGCTTTTGAGAATGTATAAAATGAGATACATTGACAAAAACACCTATGAACAAGCTAAAAAAGAACCGATAAAACTTTCAACTATGCCTGTAATGTATGCAACCAACAAGGCGCCATACTTTTGTGATTACGTAATGAAAGACTTGTATAAGCTCGGATTCTCTGAAGAAGAAATTACAAATGGCGGATTCAAAGTTATAACAACCTTAAATTATCAGGCACAAATAAAAGCAAATGAAGCTATAATAAGTAACCTTAATGCTTGGGGGCTTAAAGGAGATAAAAGCCAAGCTGCAGTATTTTCATTCAGCCCTATTGACGGAAGAATTTTGGTATATGCAGGAGGTAAAGATTATTCAAAAAGTCAGTACGATAGGGTTACTCAATCGGCAAGACCGTCCGGTTCGGCGTTCAAACCATTCATTTATACTGCCGCTATTGAAAAGGGATATTCTCCAAACGACATGATTGATGATTTACCTGTTAAAATAGGTAATTGGACTCCAAAGAATTACGGTAATAAGTACAGAGGTACAATACCTATGTACACAGCCCTTATGATATCTTCTAATGTTTGTACTGCCAGATTGATGGATGCTATAGGTGTTCGTCCTGTTATACAACTTGCGAGAGTAATGGGTATAACTACTCCGATACCTTACGATTACACAATATCGCTTGGTTCCAATAGTGTAAAATTGTTTGAAATGACCAGAGCATACGGAATTTTTGCTAACGGCGGATTTAAAGTTGAGCCATATGCAATTGAAAGAGTTGAATCTTCAAGGGGAACCGTACTTTACGAAGCTAAGAAAACAAAGACAAGCAAAGTCCTTAATATAAACACTGCAGCTACAATGACTGCTATTATGAAAACCGTAATCACAAGCGGTACAGGAAGGGCTGCTAATATCGGGAAACCGGCGGCAGGAAAAACCGGTACAACCGATGATTGTAAGGACGCTTATTTTATAGGATTTACTCCTGATGTTGTAACAGGCGTTTGGGTTGGGAATGATGATAATTCCAAAATGGGCGAACTCACAGGTGGTACTGTCCCGGCAAAAATATGGCATGATGTTATGGTAGTGGCAACTATGCCTTATGGGAATTCAGATTTTGAATATCCTGAAATCATCTTAAATCCTTTTAAAGCTTTAAGCGTTAAGGTTATAACGCAAACTGAAGCAAAGAAAGCATGGGAAGATAAAGAAAATAAAAAAGATCAGGAGCAAGATGAAGAAATTGAGGAGGGGCTTAAGCAGCCGCCCGTTCCTCCGGCGGTTAAACCTGATGTGATTAAGCCGGCAGATTTATTCCAAAATATAAAGAAGAAAGAGCCGGTGGCTAAGTCTACCGATACCGTGCCGGTAAGAACTGCCCCAATACCGGATCAATTTGCACCGATTCCGGTTTCAACGACTCCTGCAAATAGTCAAAAGAAAGAAGAATCTAATGAATAATGAAGTAAGTTTTGAATATGGAGAAAATTCTCACCAGCACGCAAGATTAGAAAAAAATGAGTATACCATAGACTATGAAATAAATGGCATCTTAAGTTTTAATGAACTGCTTGCTATAAGCAAGGGGCTAAATTTGATAAGCGAATTTTACGATGTACATGCAGCATGTATGGTAAAACACAATGGAATAGGTTCCGTGGCACTTGGAGCTGTACTTGCGGATGCATTACAAAAAATTGTGGATGCAAACCCGATAGATTTTATGGATTCTATAATTGTTACTTCTTCTGAAGTTGACAGTGAAACGATAAAATTTGTTAAAGATACGAATATAATTGTTGCACCAAAATTTACCAAAAGTGCGTTGGAAAAGCTTAACAGCCATAATATAAGATATGTTTTAATAAAAACTCCGTTAAAGGATTATAAACAATATTTGCCCGATGATACTAAAACCACTCCTCTCGGGACGCTTATACAAAGTCCTAATTCGAGCGAATTAAATAAAGATACGTTTAAAATTTTGTCAAAGCAAAAGCCAACTGAGGAGCAGATTGAGGACGCGGTTTTTGCTTGGAAAGTCGCGAAGCATGTAAAATCGCAGGCAATAGTAATAGCCAAAGACTTAAAGACAGCTGCAATAACTCAAGGTTTACAATCCGCTCTTGTGGAATTTGCTCTTGATTATTCTTGCGATATGTCAAAAGATGCGATATTGGCATCCGATATGCCATTAACGGTACATGATGTAAATGTTGCCGCACAGGGGAGAATTGGAGTGATTATCGTACCTGAAGCTGACAAAAGCATTGTTGATAAAGCGGATAAGTACGGGATAGTTCTGATAACGACCGGAATTACGAACATATTATCCTGATTTATGCATTATAGTTGTCAATATTTCCGAGAGCGAGGGTAGTTTTTGCCATCCCCTTTATAAGTAATGCTGTTGCAGACAGAATAGTTACCATCCAAAAAGACATTACCGGAATTCCTAAAATGGTAAAGAATCCCACTAAAAACAGCACAATGGCGGAAATGATTTTACATCCCCAAAAATGATAAATATTTCTGAGTTTAAGTGCATAAACAAGGGAAGATATGCTTTCTGCAATAAAATATACTCCGATTAAAGCTATCAGCCACAAAAGGTTAATTCTCGGTACAAACAGAAGCGAAATGCCTATAGCAGAGAGATAGGTTCCCATTAATATACTAAAAACTTTTCTTAATCTGTACTCTTTGTTAAGTATGGAATGCATTATTTTATAGGCGCCATAGGTTATGAATGTACCTGAAAGCATAACTCCGTAAGAAAGCATCGTAAGTTTCGGAAGTATTAAAACGCACAAACTAAGTATAATAAGCACTATACCTTCAACTAAAATACAGTTTAGTAATCTTTTTTCTGACATAAGTTTCTCCTTTTAAATAAGAATAGTTCATTAACTGTTATATTTTATCTGACGGTTGAGCAGTGAGTTATGCTATTCAAATATTGCTTAAAATACGTTTTTAATTTATCATGGAAAAAATTGAATAAGAGGAAACTAAGGGTGAAATTCCCTGACTGTGCCGCAGCCGTTATAGTCGGAATGCTCTGGTAAATTATAAAAAAGTTGTAATTTGCTTTAGTATAGCCACTTCGAGTCAAAGTGATTATACGTCATGGCTTCTTGTGCTGCGGGATAAATGCTCACAAGGAGTTTCTTAGTATTGGTACCACGAATGTAGGTAAATTAGAAGTTGAGAGTTAGTTAATGGGGGTAAACGAACTAAACAGTGTAAATAATCAAGTCAAACCGGGATGCTGTGCGCACGGACTTCCGGCTGGTGCATGCCCTGTGTGTTCAATGTCTGGCGGAAGCTCACGCAAGCCCGATAGAAGCGGTCGTCCCGGGGAGATGAGCTATCATCAATGTGCAATGATTGGAAATATGTTGAAAGCGAGAGCCCTTGCGCAAAAGCAGCATGAACAAGGGCTTAAATTACATGTAATTAATGCTGAACAATTTGAGGCCGTTATGGCGAGGTTGGTCCAAAATATGAAAAATTTTGCCCAAATAATGTCCCAAAGTTTTATTTCAAAACCGGTTGCTATTGTGTTAAATACGGTTTTAATACCGATTCTTAATGTTATAAAAAATCTTCCAAAGTTTCTTCAAACAATGAACAATTTGCGATTCGAAATAACGGACAAATTAAACGCAATATATGGTGAAGCAAAAGCATTTTTGAATAAAAAAATGGAAGAAGTCATGAGAGTTTTGAAATTGCCATTTGAGTGGCTTAACAAGATTTTTAAAAAGAATAATGCCGACGATGATGATACAAAAATTGATGATGATAAGAAGATTTTTAATCTTAAAACAATCATCCATAAGATAAAAGAAAGATTTAAGAAAAAGAAAGATAAAAAAGATGAACATGGTACCGAAAATTGATAATGATCCCGAATCAAGACGGATGCAGAGAAATATGACGGATACTCAAAAACGTAATTTAAATTACGTTAAAGAGGGTAAACTTGTAAATGCATTTGTAAAAGACCCTCAAATTTCTCTTGATGAAACAATTGATACGTTGGTAATATCACACAAACCCATTGATTTACCACCAAAAGTTTTTGAAAAAGAGGAAAAGAAAAATAAGGGAATTTATTATCTCGCGGGAGCTTCAATAGGTGTTATGGGGATTTTAGGCGGATTTACTGCATTGATTAAAAGTTTTTCAAAAAAGAGATTTCAATCCACAGAAGAATATTTACTACCCGGAATCACCCGGAACCATTGTATTAATAATGAAATAGATCAAAGCATTTTTTCAATGATACAATCCCCAAACAGAAGAACTATTTTGGCTGCAATTGGTGTAATTACGCTCGCTTCAATGGCATTTATAGCCAAAAATTTTATTGACGGGTTTAAAGAAATATGGGTAAAAAAGCAGGAAGCAAATATACAAAAGAACCTACAGGAAAATTTAATTGAAGTGGAAACCCAGTCATTTTCAGGCAAAATCAGAATTATTAGAAGTATGCTATCTGAAAAAGCAAAGGATTTTTCGGATATATTGGCACAAAAAAATATAAATTTTTCTGCTCAAAAAGATAATAAAAAACAAAAAGATTTCACGAATCCGTTTTTATTTTTAGGTTTTGGATTAGCGACTCTTGCTTCGATTGTGGCTTTGGGATATTTTTCGATGAAAAATATCAAAAAGAGTGAAGAATTTATAAAGAACGGACTTGATAATACAAGAAAAGGACTGGATAACATTATAAGTGAATTTAATCTCGGAAAAGGCATAAATAACGTCACTGATCATAATGGCAAAATTTTAACAGGAGTAGATGCATATAAACATGTTATTGAAAACATGCTTGAATCAATTTATGCAAAACCAGAAGAAATTGAAACCTATGTAAATAAAATGAAATTACCCGATGCTGACAAAGATAAATTTATTAAGCATCTGAAATTTTCAATGAATCAGGCAACAGAAAAAGTTAACAGTGCAATAGGCGGTTCGGGGAGAAATAAAATTACTTATTTTTCGCACGTTAATGATTATCTTTCATTTTTCTATGATTGGTTAATGAATCCTAAAAATCCGCAATTTAGAAATCTGTTTTTCGGAATAACTGGTGTTACGGCAATCGGTTATTGCGGAAAAACGGCTACGGAAGCGTTAAGAGAAGTTGAAGTTAAAAAGTACAACGCAGACATTGAACTTGATTTACAAAAACGTCTTGTGTCGACAGAACTTCGTAATTTTAAAGCAAAAAAAGAATCAGCGATTAATCCGCTTTGCGAAGAATTTTATAATCAAGAGGATGCGGGTAAATCTGCGGAAGAACTTAAAAATATTGCAGATAATATTCTTTTTGAAATTAAAAACGGACCTCCATTTGTATACAGCTAGTATTTGTTGTATAAACTTATTATGACAAGTTTGGCGGAATTTATACAAACACACAGAGAGCAAGCAGGGCTTTCAATATACGGCTTGGCTGACAGAACGGGAATTGATATTTCGGTGCTCGAAGATATTGAATCCGGCAAAGACCTGTTTTTGCCTGTAACTATTCGTCAGAAATTGGCAAGAATTTTTAAATGTTCGCCGAATGAAATCAAAAAATATGAGCGTGATTACGAGTTTCAAGTTATTTCAGATGAAGTTCTGGACGATTTAAAAGCACGTATCTTAAAGCACGAAACAAATTTAAAATGTCCCATTTGCGCTGAGCCGCTAATTACGCGCGTTGCGAAGATGTACGATTTGGAGGATAATCTTATTCTTATTCCGAAAGCTCATTGTACAAAATGCGTATTCCAAATAAAAGAGGATTGATTTAAATAACTATATCCCGTCAATTAAGTCTGCAGGGGAATGGATTTTACCTGAATGTAATTTAAATTATCTTCAGGAGGATGTGTTATGAGATATTTGGCGGTAATATTTTTGTTGTTAATAAATGTTTGCATCTCTTGTGCGAGCACAAATAGTGTGGTTGCACAAAATCCGTATATAAATAACCCTTACTACAGACACCGAAATTATTATCAAACCGAAGTTTTACCAAGGGATTTATCCGCACTTGAAAAGTACTCAATGAATCGGGTTTATTCAAGGGAAAATTCGTTAAGACGTCTTGAACGGCTTGAAAATATTGCGTTTGGTTCAATACAAAGCGGTGATATCAGATCTCGATACAAAAATGTAGAGGCGGCGATTCTTTCAAAACCAAAATATAGTACGCAGCGTACAGCTTTAAGAAAATTATCAAATTATTTTCTCGGACAGACCACAGGTTATACACCATCTCTATATGACAGTATGGGCAATAATTACTTTCCGTTATATGACAATTATAACGGAAATATTTACGGTAATTCGAGGATGAACCAGTATTCAAACGGAATATTTGGAGGCGGCTGCAGTTTATTTAACAGTAATTTAGGAAACGGAAGTTCTGTAAGAATCTTTGATTAATTGTTTGAAGAAATCATTTTATATATAATGCTCTTATGATAAATCTTGATTTTTTAACACTCAGGGCATTTTTTCTTGAAAATATTGATTTCATAATAGGCGCACGGCTTCAGAAAATTCAACAGCCGACAAGAAGGGATTTCGTTTTTTCAATGCGTAATAATTCTGAAGTCAAAAAATTGTACATTAATATCAACCCATCAATTTATCATATTTCATTTATGAGCAAGGAAAATGAATTGAGGCGAGGAATAATTATTCCTAAACAGCCGCCAATGTTCTGCATGCTTCTTAGAAAATATTTGGATGGTGGCTGTGTTTCTGATGCTTGCATAATCGAAAACGAAAGGATTTTGGAATTCCATTTTGAAACTTGTGACGAATTCGCTCAAAAAAAATCACTTTGTTTATCATTTGAATTTATGGGCAAACATTCAAATGCAATTCTTTATGACAGAGAAACTTCTTTAATAATAGGTTGCGCACATAATGTAGGTGCAGAAAAAAGCAGATATAGAGAATTGAAAGGGGGCTTAAAGTATACCTATCCTCCTAAACAAAAGGATTTTATTCTGTCAGACGAGCTTAAAACCCAATTTTCAAATCTCAAACAAGATAAAATCGCTGAATATCTTAATGCTGAGAAATTTCGACCTGCAATTTTTGGTGAAAAATATACATTGTTTTCTGAGCTTATAGAAAATTCTATTCCTCAAAATTCAGTAAATGAAATGCTGGATAGTTATTATTCAAGCTTTCAGGAACGAATGAATATTCAAATGGTTAAGAATAAAATATCTGATATAGTAAATTCCAAATTAAAAAAGAATAAAAATGCAATTTCAAAAATAGAAACAACTTTGGCTAAAAGACAAGATTATGAAAAATACAAGCTCTATGGCGAATTATTGCTCTCTAATCTGTATATGAAAGCTGATTATGAAGATAAAATTAAGTTGTATGATTACAATTCTAGCAAAGACATTGTTATTGAACTTGATACAGCCAAATCCATGAAGGAAAATGCCCAAAGGTATTTTAAGCTTTATACAAAACATAAAAATACCAAAGAAAAATCTATGGAAGTTCTTAATAATCTCTATGTGGAAAAAGAATACCTTGAGCACGTTTTATATAGTATGGAAAATGCGCAAAATACATTAGAGTTAACTGATATTGAATCAGAAATAGGACTTTGTGCAGTAAAAGAAGCTAAGAAACCGCAAAAGGATATCCAAAAGGTTGTAATAGATGATTTTGATGTTTATATAGGTAAAAATAATCGACAGAATGACTATATTATTTCAAAAATATCAAAAGACAAAGATTATTGGTTTCATACAAGATTATGTGCCGGTTCGCATGTATTACTTAAAGTTAATAATATTGAGCCGGATGAAAAAACTTTATATGAGTGCGCAAAACTGGCCCGTGAAAATTCATCTGCAAAGCAACCCTCGAAAGTGAGTGTAATATATACAAGGCGTAAATATATCAAGAAACCACCATCTGCTCCTTTGGGATATGTAATTTATATGAATGAAAAAGAAATTCTTGTCTGATAAATTTAATTATTGAAATATCCCTTTATCCATTCGGTAATGAAAGGTATTATTTCAGGATCATTTTTCAACATTATCATTCCTGAATTTTTGGAAGTTGACGGATGTATTACAAATTCA
>CAJOOA010000026.1 GCA_905236055.1 Candidatus Gastranaerophilales bacterium
TGAATGCTCTTTTGAGCAATAATGCAGAGGCCTCAAAAACAATTGAACAGATTTTAGGGACTTCAATTGACTCATATATTAAGGATGTAACTGATAAAACTTTGAGTTCAAATAAAGATCTAATTAAAGATACCTTTAAAAACGCAAATGATGTAAGATTCGCAAATATGAAAAACAAGATAGTCAGAGCTTGGGATGCAGAAAAGAAAGCTTTTGTAAAACCTGAGAATATGGAAGAAGAAGTTTTCAATGCAATTAAAAATGCAACAGGTAAGGCAAGAGGCAAGTTTATAGCTAAATATGCAGCAATAGCGGCTGCTGTTACTGGAGTTTTGGCATTCGCTGTGCACAAAATTTTAACAGTTGTGAAAAATCGCCAACACTAATAAATTTTAGTTGTATAATTAGGACATGAAGTATCCGGAATTAGAACGACTTGTAGATATTGTTGCGGTTTTGAGGAGTGAGAACGGTTGTCAGTGGGACAGAGAACAAACTCACAAGTCATTGCGTCCTAATATGTTGGAAGAAGCGTATGAGGCGGTGGATGCAATTGATGATAATGATATTCAAAATCTTCAAGAAGAACTTGGTGATGTTCTTTTGCAGGTGGTTTTGCATTCCCAAATAGCAAAAGACGAGGGTGACTTTAGTATAGAAGACGTTGCCAAAGAACTCGTGGATAAACTTATTCACCGACATCCGCATGTTTTCGGTAATGAAAAAGTTAATTCTACAGACGATATTTTAAACAATTGGGATAAATTAAAAAAAGAAGAGAAAAAAGACCGAAAATCTGTCTTGGATGGTATCAGCAAATCTCAATCAGCATTGATGTCCGCCCAAAAAATAAGCAAAAGAGTCGTCAAGATAGGGTTCGAATGGCCTTCTGTTGAAAGCTTGAAAGAATGTATCAAATCAGAATACAAGGAGTTCGAAGAGGCCGTTTTGTCCGCGGATAAAGACAAAATGGAAGACGAAATGGGCGATATATTCTTTGCGACAGTAAACCTCGCCCGCTGGTATAAGATTGATGCGGAACAAGCTTTGCTGCGTGCTAATAAGAAATTCACAAAAAGATTTAGAAAAATGGAAGAATTAGCCGAAAAACCCCTCGATGAGTACTCTTTTGAGGAATATGACAAACTATGGAAACGTGCTAAGGTAGCTATATCAGATGAGGTATAAAATGAAAAAATTATTAGGTGTTATATTTTTATTTGCAATGTGTGGTCTGACAGTTAGTGCAAAAGATATTTCAACTGTTTGCGCAAGCCATATTCTGGTTCCGACCGAGATGGATGCTATAAAACTCAAAAGTCAAATAAATAGCTATGAAGATTTTAAGTACTATGCCAAAATGTATTCATCATGCCCATCCGGTCGTCAAGGTGGAGATTTGGGCTGCTTTGGAAGAGGACAAATGGTAAAGCCATTTGAGGATGCCGCATTCAATGGTGAAATCGGCGAGGTTTCCGCGCCTGTTAAAACTCAATTCGGGTATCATCTTATTTGGGTTACTCGTAAATACTAATTCTTCGTTAAAGTCCAAATCGTGAAATGGCCGTGTTTATACGACATTGTTGGTGTGCTTGTTTTAATTGTAAAGTTTTGTAAAATTTTTCTTAAAAAATGCAATTTTTGTTTACAAAAATACTTAATAAATATATACGAGGTATATAAAAGCTAATAAGAAAGGAGCTAACAATGGCAAAAGGGTCTGTTGATATGGTGAGATTGATTACCGGTAATAATGATAAACAGCCGCAACTTAAAGAAGCACCTAAAACACTAGAACAGAGATTGCTGGAAAATAATGGAAACAATGTATTCCAAGCTGCTGCAGCTTATCAACATTAGTATATTTGTTTATAAAATTCAAGCGAGGAATTGATATTCATCAATTCCTCGCTTTTTCATATTTATTAATGTTGCTTGTTAATCTTTAACTTTTTGCCTATATACATTGCCTTTACTGGCTTTTTGAATATTGGGTGTATCCACTTCAAAAACATAAGCACTACATGGCGCTAAATCCACTCTGATTTCACCTTTCGCTACTTGGAATTTACTCTTTTCCCCGTATGATGGTGCCATATTAGTCAATTTTTGTGTTTCTTTCAATCCGGGAACCAAGACGGTGCCTGTTAACCTTCTGTTCGGGTTTTTGTTTGAAATAACAACTGCTGTGCGACCGTTGTTATATCTTGCATAAGCCAATATTTGGTCTTTTTTATCGCCATATTTTTCAAGTTCTATAAATCGGCTATTTCTGTCCGAGAATAGATCTTTATTTTCTTTTCGCATCTTTAATGTTTCGCGTAAAACTCTTTCTATGTCAGGGCTGTTTCCTCCCGGCTTGCGTGAAAGATTAAAGATATCGAGCTGATATGAGTGGTGATTCATCGTATGATTATCTGTCATTGTTTCATCACTATATGTTTCAGAATACTTATAATCGTAATAATCACCCGTTTGGAAGCCGTCAACGAAATATGGGTTACACATAGGAATTGTTGATTGGATTATTGTTGTCATGTTGCAGTAATTTTCGCCGCCTCGAATCATAGCGGATTTATCATCATGGGTCGTAAAAGAGCCCAGACAAGTCTTTCCGGCAGGTAATCTTTTTGAGAGTGCCAAATTTAGTTTTACATAATCGTTAAACTCTTTTGCGGTACTCCATTCGTGGAAAATGTGATATTGACCGTAGAATTCGTCAAAGCCGGCTCGCAGAGTATCTTCTGGCCTGTCATAAGGCATGTTGACCTGAGGAGAAGCGCATTCATATGTGTATGATTCTCCAAGCCAAGCAAATTCTTTATCACGTCTGTGTGAGTATGGAATTAATATGTTCCAAAATTCAGTGGGTTTTGCTCTTGCAACGTCTGCACGGATGCCGTCAATACCTAAATCTATACATGCATCAACGTATTGTTTGTGCATTTCAAGTAATTTAGGATTTAGGGTTCTTCTTGTTTCATCGCTCCACGGTTCAAACATTCTGATATCAGTCCAACCTTGCGGTGTTTTATCTTCACCATTCCTTCCGAAAGCCATAAGCTCCGGTTCTGCTTCAAATAAATCAACCGATGCACAGCTGGGTAAATCAAGCATAACTTTGATATCACGTTTGTGACATTCATCGATAAATGCTTTAAATTGTTCATCAGGCGTTCTGGGGTCATTTCTATCGATTAAAATCGGGTCAATTGCCAAATGTCCATCATCGGTAACAAGTTTCGCAGGAGCGTATAGTGAACCGGCTGTTCCCATGGCTTTTTTCTTTCCCGGCGGATGAATGGGGAGGACGTGTATAGTATTAAAGCCATCTTCCTTTAATTCGTCTAATCTGTCTATTGCACTTAGGAATGTTCCAGGTTTTTCCCCAAAGGAAAGTGTTATTTTTTCATCTCCATTTAAATCAACAGCCGTAAATGTTCTTGGAGCAATAGCGAGCATAACGGATTCATTATTTTGAATCATAGTTCTCAGATTATTTTTATATGTAAATGCTTTTTGTGATGGTAATGTCAAAGGCCTTATTGCAGTCATATTTAAGGTGGCTTTTGCTATTAAATAATTCTCAATTAAGTCATTTTTATTAAAAGCAGCTGCTTCGGTTTGCTCACTGATATCTGAATGAGCTTTAAACGGTATATATTTAATTGTAGGCATTAGCAACAAACTATTTATCATTTTCATTTGCCACCTGCTTTTTACTTTGAGTATTTCTAATGTGTATTTTTTGCAAATTATGCTTATTGTTTATTTTACCAAAACCGAATTGTGCAAGTAATGTTATTACGAAGACTATTCCTGTCAATTTGCCTACTGATTTTAACCACATTCTGTCTGCATGAAGTTTTCCGGAAGCAGTTTGTACCATTTCAACCGGACTTTGTGCCACAAGATTAAATTTTGACTCATTAGTTCTTGCGAAATCTGTATAGTGTTTGGAAATATTTGCATCTAATATATGCTCCGGTTTCGTAAAGTCTGTAGTGTCGTTCGATATGATATTTTTGAACCTTGATATGTACATTTGTAAGCGTTCGACCAGGTTGCCTTTTGTGTTTTTCTTTAAAGCTTCTTTTGTAGAATCGGTAATGACACCTTTTTGAATTGTCTGTCCGTAATTTGCTGACTCGGTTGCCCAACCCAAATTATACAAGTCTTTATATTCATACGGATTTTCAATCCCTAATTTTAGAATGAAATCAGAAATGTTACCTTTCAACAGCGCGTCTTTTGCCCCCTTTTCAAGTTTTGCCAAATAATCTTTATTTGATGACGAAATCAATTTAAATAATTCTTCTTCATTTAGAATACGCTTGTAAAAATCGAGTGTATGGAAAATTCTGAAGAAAGAGTTCATTTCACCTTGATAACGATTTATAATTCTTGCTTTTTTAAGATTCTTTGAAGAACCTTTTCCGTTGGCAAAATATTTAAGTATTTCTTCTGAGTTTGGATATTTATAAGCGGCAGTATTTTCCTTTATACCGTCAAACAATTTATAGAGTTCTTCTTTCGTTCCAATAGAATTTGAAAAATCTCCTTTGACAAGCATATTAGATGTGAATTCACCAAAGCCGGATTCAAGTAAGCACTTAGCAGTGTTATTGTAAAGAGTATCAATCCCCTTCAACAGATTTAAAATTTGAGAAACATTCTCTGATTTTTCATGCAGTGAAGCTTCCATATCTGACAATATTTTGCCAAGCTTTTCAAATGTTTGTCGGTATTTAAGCTCATCTTTGCATAATTCACTAATCTTCTTATCCAGGAGTATTGCGGTAAATTCTTTGTCGTTGCTCATACGCTTGAAATCCTTAGGAGAAATTTCAAGCTGTTTAATCAAAGCTTTTTGAAACTTGTTGTAATAATTAGCGAGAATAGACTCTGGCGTATGTTCAAATTTGAAGCTAGCACACTTGTCCAATATAGCAGATTTCTTTTTAAAGTCTCCGATTATATTTGCAAATTTTATTATATTTTCAGCAGATTCTTTTGTTAAAACGGAAGTCTCATCGATTTTAAATGCATTTTTAAATCGATTTATGTTCGATTTTATATATTCTTCATGCCTTTTGGCTATTTCGCCAGCTGTATTAATTTTTACGTTTGCATAATCGCAAATTTGACATTGAAGCTTGCTAAATTCTTCCTCCGTGAGTTCAATCCCTTTCGTAATATCAGAATTAGGTTTTATTTCTTTTAGCATTTCAATGATTTCGTTTTTCGAAGGTAAAATGTTTTTGGTAATGTATTCGGTTTGTCTGCCTAACATAGATTTACTTGCGCTATCAAATGCCGTGCTGAGAATGTTGTCGTCCAATTTAATTACTTTATTCTTAAGCAAAAGTTTTTCCAAATCTGCTTTTATTCCTTCTGATATTAATGAATCAGTTTCTTCTGTGAACAAATCAACAATTTTTTTAAATTCTTCTTTTGAAACGGAATTCCCCTCTAATTTAGAAATTATATGCTTAATACTTAATCCCAATGTATTGTCTGCTGAGCCAGAATTGGCAAGCGCGGATTTGAGAAGTGAATTGAACCGCATATTTCCGGCTTTTTCCAAACCTGGAGTTACAATAAATTTTTCAATACCGCTGCATAATAAAGCTGTCATTAAAGGCGTAGCAAGACCTGCTGTTAGCATCCATAAGGTATTGTTCTGTGTCGCAATTTTTCTCATCTGTTCTTTTATAACATCGTGCCTGTTTTTTATATTACGAGGTATTCCCATTCTATCGCCTATGATGTCTAAGTCCTCTCCTTTATTGGCTCCTCTGTACATGTCATAAGGAATATAATTGCTGTCTTGATGGACAGATTTTTTTCTTCCCTGATCATCTATATATTGTTTGTCAATGTCATAGCCGTGGATTATTCTTGCAGGTGTATTAATGGCTATTTGGGGGTAAATTGACATTGAAGTTAGGAACATTGCAAGTCCTATGTATTCCATCAACCTTGTTTTAGGGTTAGGTGTCTGTGATGCGAGGTATGTAGCTATTCCGATTCCGCCAAGTCTTAAGCCCACATCATTCAATCTTCCTAACTGATGATCATTGGCTTTTCCGGTAATTCCGTCTTTAACTGATTTTAGATCATAACCTATATCTTTAAAGAAATATTTTGTTCCGGTGATTAAATTATCATCAACAAGATGTCCTTTCGGTGGGAGCGGCTTAACCCTTTTCGTTGTTCTTACGGCGCCTTTTGCATCACGATACGGCATAACGGTATTATTCTTATATGAATCCGTATTTATGTTGCTATTAAGTTGTACTGATTGAATTGTCATAAGTTTAAATTACCGTACTTTCTTTTGTTTTATCAATGGTATTCTTGTTGTTGTTTTTTGCCATATGCTTTGCTCTAACTATTACGTTATCAGTAAGAACAAAGGTTAAAAGTGAAGATAAGCATATAAGCCATTTCCCCGCATGTTTTGCGAAACCGCTGCTTCCTGCTTTCCCTCTCCACATTTGTGCAATTGATTTAAATAGGGAATGTATTGCAGATGAAGAGATAGACAAAATATTATTAGAGGTATTTTTCAGCTTGTTTAACCTGTTTTTAAAGAATCCGGCATTTCTGTCGGGTGTAAATTTTTTCCTGTTTGAAATCGTGTTGAATAAATCTTTCCATGAGTCCTGCACTGCCAGGCCGACACCGATAGATGCCCAACTATATGAAACAAGACTTTTGGCGGTATTTGTTGTTGCAACAATATTTTGGATAATAGGAGTTACTTCTGATACAGAGTCATTTATGTTGTCCCCTAATCCTAATTTTTTT
Source organism: Candidatus Gastranaerophilales bacterium (assembly GCA_905236055.1). GTDB lineage: Bacteria > Cyanobacteriota > Vampirovibrionia > Gastranaerophilales > Gastranaerophilaceae > CAG-196. Next base: position 6,814 of record CAJOOA010000026.1, read on the forward strand.
GCTACTTTATCAAAATATTCTTTGGGCAAAAGGTCTTTTCTGAAAAATTCTTTACTGTCATAAACCTTGCGTTGTTGATATTTAATATCAATATTCGCTTCGGCTCCAGCTGCTTTGGGTAATGTATATAAAATATTTTCATAAGGGAGTTCAGTATCGATACCGGTAGAATGCTTAACAGGTTTCGTTACAAGATTTTTGGAAATGCTTTTAAACAGTCCATATAAAATAACACCTAATGCCATTTTTTTGCCATATACGGAGGCCTTTTCTTTTTCAAATAAATTGAGGTATTTATTGGCAGTATTAAATACGAACATGAATGCAGCACTGCCAAGTATATAAGGAACTATTCCCATAGTCAAAAATTCATAAAAATCTGAATTTACATCTCCTTTAAGCCCTCTTATGGGGTAATCAACAAATGCACTCGTGACCTTTTGTGTGTTTTGGCGAATACGGGTTTGTGCATTATTAACTAGAACATGCGATTTGTCATTAACATGTTCTTCTTCGTTCGGCTTTTTTGCCGTATACACTATTTGCTTTGGTGTATTACACAAAGTTTTAAGCATATATTACCTGCAACATTCCCAATTATATAAATCTCATAAAGATATTTTTTGACAATAATTTCGAATAATTTTTACATTTATTTACATATATTTAATGCTTTTGCATATAAGCGAAATTTACTCTATAATTGGAAGTAAGTAGGAAAGAGGTAGAGGAGTAAATAAAATGAATTTAGATAAAGTGAGAGCTACGGATCCTGAGCTGGCAGGATATATTGAAGAAGAATTACATCGTCAACAGACAAATATTGAGTTGATAGCAAGTGAAAATTTCACTTCACCTGCAGTAATGGAAGCTTGCGGAACGATTTTGACTAATAAATACGCGGAAGGGAAACCGCATAAACGTTATTACAACGGATGTGAAGCAATTGATAAGGTTGAAGAACTTGCACAAAAACGTGCTTGTGAATTATTTGGCATGGCTCATGCTAACGTTCAGCCGCATTCAGGTGCGCAGGCAAATATGGCTGTGTTTATGTCAGTTCTTAAGCCGGGAGATAAAGTTCTTGGTATGGATTTGTCAAATGGAGGTCACTTAAGTCATGGGTCACCGGTAAATTTTTCCGGTTTGTTCTTTGATGTAAAAAGCTACGGGGTTGACGAAAACGGAAATATTGATTATGAAGACGTGCGCAGAATGGCTCACGAACATAAGCCAAAACTAATTATTTGCGGAGCAAGCAACTATTCTAAAATAATTGATTTCAAAAGATTTAGAGAAATTGCTGACGAAGTCGGTGCGTACTTACTTGCAGATATCGCACATATTGCAGGACTTGTCGCTGCAGGAGTTCATCCGTCACCTGCCGGTTACGCTCATTTTGTAACCACTACAACACACAAAACCTTAAGGGGGCCAAGAGGCGGTATTATTATGTGTGACGAAGATTTGGCGGTTCAATTGGACAAGGCCGTGTTCCCTGGCTGTCAGGGAGGGCCTTTGGAACATATTATTGCAGGTAAAGCTGTCGCATTGAAAGAAGCTGCTTCTCCTGAATTCAAAGAATATGCTAAACAGATAGTTAAGAATGCAAAAGCGCTTGCACAAGGTCTATTAGACCATGGCTTGGATATTGTTGGCGGAATGACTGAAAACCACCTCATGACTCTGGATTTGCGCAAAACCGGTAAAACCGGTAAAGATATGGCAAATGTGCTTGAACGAGTTGGAATTACGGCTAATAAAAATACCGTTCCTAACGATCCTCAAAGTCCTTTTGTAACAAGCGGTATTCGTTTAGGAACTCCGGCAATGACGACAAGGGGCTTTAAAGAAGACGATATGAGAGAAGTTGCAAGGATTATAGCAGAAGCGATTAAAAATTCAGATAACGATGAGGTCCTCACAACACTCAGAGCTGATGCATTGAAGCTCTGCAAGGCACACCCGTTATACTAGGAGTAAATATATTGGGTTGGCTGAACAAATTACAGGTTTAACGTTAGTAAGGAAATGTCAATATGTTATTTAAACTCACACAAGCGCATATAATTGGAGCATTTGTTTCTTATCTTTTGGGTGTCTTTATCGTTCCTTTCGTAATTGAATTTTCTCAAAAAGAAGGACTGGTTGACGTTCCTAATGAAAGGAAAATTCACAAGAATCCGATATCACGCCTTGGTGGTATTGCTATTTGGTCGAGTACAATGCTCACCTTCTTGTGCTTGGTTCTTCTAAGTTATTATCCCTACGGAAGCTTACTCTCCGGGATATTGCTTGGTGGTTCGCTGATGTTCCTATTGGGGCTTATTGATGACATTTATAATTTGGATGCAAAGTTTAAGCTTCTCATACAGCTTTCAATAGCCACGGTTGTTTATATGCTTGGTGTTAAGATAGATACTATATTTAATCCTTTTGGTGGGGCTCCGTTTCAGCTTGGAATGCTTTCGTATCCGATTACGATATTATGGATTGTTGGAATATCAAATGCGGTAAACTTCATTGACGGGGTTGATGGGCTCGCGGGTTCTGTTATTACGGTCAATTCAATAACATTGGCTTTGGTCGCAGTTACTGTAACTCCTGCGCAACCAATTACTGCACTTATAGCGTTTATTCTTGCGGGTTCAATGCTTGCATTCCTTACATACAATTTTAATCCTGCCAAAATATTTATGGGAGATTCCGGTGCGCTATTTTCGGGATTTTTGCTTGCAACATTGTCAATAGCAGGTGTTATGAAAGGGGCAACGCTTGCGATATTACTTCCGTTTATGGTTCTTGCGGTGCCGATTATGGACATCACTTATTCAAGCTTAAGAAGAATAATGAAAGGTAAATCGCCGTTTGTGGCAGATGCTGAGCATATTCATCACAAACTTTTAAAAGCAGGGTTTTCTCAGAAAATAACTGTTGCTATTCTCACTTCTGTTGCTATTGTTGGTGGTGCAATTGCTACTTACTTTACCGGAGCAATAAAGCATTATCTTGCATATATTGCAGTACTGTTGGTTATTATGATTATTCTTAGTGTAATTAGTGTTGTTACAAAAAAACAATAATTATTCAAACAGAGCATTTATAAATTCCAAAGAATCAAAAGCTTTTAAATCTTCCATTTTTTCACCGACTCCGACTAATTTGACCGGAAGTCCGAGATTTTTTGCAATAGCAAGGACAATGCCGCCCTTTGCTGTCCCATCAAGTTTCGTTAAGGCGACAGCCGTTAAATTCACACAGTCCTTAAATACTTGTGCCTGTTGCAAGCCATTTTGCCCTGTATTTGCATCAATTACAAGAATACTTTCACGTAAAGCATCCGGCGAGTTTTTGTCAATAACACTTTTCATTTTTGATAATTCTTCCATAAGGTTGAATTTATTATGTAACCGTCCAGAAGTATCTATCAGAAGAACATTATATTTTTCATTTATCCCTTTTTGTATCGCTTCATAGACCACTGAAGCCGGATCTGCCTTATCTTTGCGAACAATGTCTGCGCCGGAACGTTTTGACCAAATTTCTGCCTGTTCTTCTGCAGCTGCCCTAAAAGTATCACCTGCGGCGATTAAGACTCTCTTGCCTTGCTCTTTAAACATATAGGCCATTTTTCCGATAAGTGTGGTTTTGCCAACGCCGTTGACTCCGGTTATAAAGTATATGTTCAACTCATTCTCAGCATAATTTAATTTGCAGGAACCGGTTTGTTGAAGTGTTTTTAAAAATTCAGTTTTGAGATATTCTTTAACATGAGAGGGCTTAATTTTAGTTTGCGAACGTAATTTATCGGTAAGTTCTGAGGCAAACCTCACGCCTATATCAGCAGAAATAAGAGTATCTTCCATATCATCAAGTACAAAATCGGAAAATTCTTCCTCTTCGCCCACTATATCCACAACATTTCCGACCAGTGATTGGGCTGTTTTTGATACAGTGGATTTTAATTTGTCTAAGAATCCAAACAATGTTCATCCCTACCCTTTTAAACCGTTTTCCAAGATAACTTTTGCAAGAATTCCGTTAATAAATGAGGAGGAATCTTCTGTTGAATATTTTTTAGCAAGTTCAACAGCTTCGTCTACAACAACTTTAACAGGGGTTTCCTTAATGTAAAGGAGTTCGGTTATTGCAATTCTTAGAATGTCTTTGTCAATTTTTACAAGACGTGTAATATCCCAGCCGTTAGAATATTTTTGAATTAATCCATCAACTTTTTCTGAATTATCGTGATATTTTTCAGCAATGTTAACAGTATAATTTTTAACCTCTGATTGGTTTTCTAATGTTGTAAATTCAGCTATTTCAAGTGCAAAGATTGCTTTTTCAGCTACGTCAAGCATTGTATTAACTTTTGAAATCATTTCATCCGTCATAGGAATTTGTACTGGCTTGTTTTTTGCGCCAATCGGACGGGAAAGATTTGATTCGTGCTCTGCCTCGTAGTCTTCAAGCATACTTTTAATATCAATTAGTGGGCCGACAGTCAATTTAAGTTCCTCGGAAGCAGAATCTGACAAAATTCTGACAGATTTAACCATAATATTTTCAAAATCCGATTTTTTATATTTAGTTATATCTTTTTCAAACTGAGAAAAAAGTATAAGTGCCAATTCTCTTGAAGCTCGTCTTGCCTGCATAAATATTCTCCTATAATCATTTTCTTCATAATAACATGAAAATATATATTAGACCAAATTAAACACTTGCGGAAAAATATATAATATGCTATACTGAGTATATAAAAGTAGCAATGTAAGAAACAGATTTGTAGTAAAGAGAAAGTGTTGTTCGCACAATTATCACGATTTACCCCGTGGCGAATAGCATGTTTAGTACAAAGAGCAGGTATGAAATGTCTATATCATTTAGCGGATTAGCATCCGGATTAGATACGTCATCATGGGTTACCTCCCTAACGCAATTGCGTCAGGCCAAGATAACTACGCTCGAAACTCAAAAGACTTCTATTGCTACTGCACAAAGTACGTTACAAGGGATACGTTCATTTTTCGCATCTTTCAGATCTTCTATTGAAAAGATTACTGATTCTAAGTTCAACGTATCCAGTATGGACATTTTTTCAAAGAAAATTGCTACTGTTTCAAATGCTGCTGTATTATCTGCTACTGCAAAATCTAATGCTGCTGAGGGGAGTTATGAGGTAAAGGTAAAAAACACTGCTACGCAAACGCAAGTTAAGAGTGGTTATCGCTACAAAACTACTCTTATATCAACGACACAAGCTACTACAAGTTCTTTGTTAAAGAACATAGGGATTGGGTACGGAAACAATGTTGAAGTGGGTATTACAACAGGGGATATAGAGATTGACCACAACAACGTCACTAGCAGAATTTCCATAAGTGCCAATGAAACTATGAGCACGTTTTTGGATAAACTGCACAATGCAGGAATTAATGCAGATTTTAACAACGAAACCGGTATCTTTTCAATTGATGTAAATCGTGGTGATATCAGAGATATCGGGAATACAAACATTTTAAACAAACTGAATATAAGCGACATAAATTTTGGTTATACAGGAAACCAGTTAAAGATAGAAGAATCGCATGAAGAGTATCATCAAGCTACCACTGCGACTCATTTATCGGAACTGGGAGTAAACACCGGAACTCTTACAATAACAACCGCAAACGGAACATACGAAGTTACGCTTGATGATGACGATACAATAGGTTCTTTAGTCAATGCATTAAGAGGAGAGGGGATTGAAGCTACTTTTAATGAGGGAGTATTTAGCATTGATAATGCCTACATATCAGATGATGGCACGACCGGCTTGATTGAGCATTTCGGGTTATCAACGCCCGCAATTGCAAGCCAGTCGCAAGAATCAGGTGGGCTAAAGTATCAAACCGTTTATACTCAAACAACTACGGCGCATTTGGATTCTTATCTAAAGGACATTGACGGAGTTAATCTGACCAGTGATCAGACCATTGTTGTTAAGAATGCGTCAGGCGTAACGAGTACAATTACCTTAGGGACTTCGACAACTATCGGTGGAATGGTTAATTCAATGAATGCGGCCGGAGTGAACCTTAATGCATCATTTAATGAAAGTACCGGAACATTGAGCATCCAGAACGGCTGGATAATTGAAGGCGGAACTTTTGATGTTGAGGCGGCGTTTGGGCTTGTATACACGGGCGTACCTGCGACAATTACCGGTGATGCTTTGACGGTTACTACGACAACAGTAACCGGTGCGACCGGGGCAACAAAACTTAAAGACCTCACTACTGCTGTAACAAGCGGTACGATAAAGGTAACTGATACGTCCGGCAATGCACACAACTTGGTTGTTAGTGAAAATGATACAATTGATCAATTCGCGGCAAAGGTTCGTGCATTCGGTTTGGGTGCAAGTTTTGATGACACAACAGGAACTCTCACTTTGGTTGGCGGTTCGTATACGACAGAAGGAATTGCAGCCGGTAACAGATCAAATATACTCAGCGTATTCTTTGGTTCGGATACATTAACTCCGAGCGCAATTGATTCAGCATCATCGACATCACAGTCGTTAAGAGAGGCAACAGTAAATACTTATGCTGCAACCGGAACTACGACATTAAATCAATTAGGAATGGATAATGCTACTTATACTGCTACATTTAAGACGGGGACAACGGAGGTCAATGTACAGATAAACGGGAGTATGAACTTAAGCGGACTTGTTTCTGCTTTAAGGACACAAGGTGTAGATGCTGAATTTAACGCAGATACACAGAGGATAATGATTACTGATGGTGAATTCATAGGTGTTTCTGGCGGTAATTTTGGAACGATAATGAACTTCTCATCAATTGTAACCGGAAGATATGCAACTTCAGATACGGTAATGGCACAAAATATTACTGTCGGTGTTGAAATGACTTCATCCGGAGCTGTTTATTATACTATAGACAGTACAAATACGATTACAAATGTTGTTACGACGACTACTCCGATAACATCATCGAGCGCACCGTTAACTTATGAAACTGTTACAACAACAACGACTGCAGGAACTGCAGGTATAGAGGTAACAGGTGCCAGCGCAATAACTTATGAGTCTGTAAGCACAGCTGGTACGTCACAAACGACAGGAACCTTGAGTTATATCACAACAAGCACGACTCCTGGCTCAACGACGACGGTTGGTTCTACATTAACAAGCGGTTCTTTGTATGAACCATCTACGACAGCAACTTCAAATACGAGCGGTACTTTAACATACAATTCGGTAACTCCGGGGTCTTCTTATATGGAAACTCTGGGCGTGGATATGACAGGAGCTACGCTTTATGTTACTACAACTGCCGGATCAGATATTACTACAGGGAATTTGAGTTATGAATCAGTAACTTACGGTTCTACAAGTATATCGACAATCGGTCAGGATGTTACAAGCGGAGTTGTTTATGTTACAACAACAGCGGCTGCGGAACAGTCGAGTGGTTCTCTGAGCTATCAGTCAGTAACGCAGGGCTCAACTAACATAACAACTGAGGGGATGTCTGCTACAAGCGGAGTGGTTTATGTTACAACGACGGCAGCTGCACAACAATCCAGTGACACTTTAACCTATCAATCAGTAACGCCTGGGGCAACAAATATAACAACTGAGGGCTTAAGCACTACAAGTTGGGTTATGTATGTTACGACAACGGTAGCGAAATCACAAACTACCGGAGTGCTTTCATACAATGATATAGTAGAAGGTGTTACAACTACCACGACAGTCGGATTAGAAATGACAGGTACTTCTGTTATTATAGGTTCGACCAGTCCTATAGCGCAAACTGGTTCGGCTCTGACTTATGATGTTATCACTGAAAATATTGGCGAATCTACTACACAAGGTATTGTCCAGACCGCTACAGTAACTCTTACATGCGAAAGAGTTGAAATATCAAATTCAGGTAATACAACCACAGGTATTACAACTACACTCCAGAGCGGCGTACTTACTTATACTTCTAACGAAGCAGCTACATCTAACACCACCTATTTATTAGGCCAGACCGGGGAATATAGAGAGGTGAATGAAGTGCATAGATATAGCATAGGCAAAAGTTGTCTTGTAACAACCACATCCGGTCAAACTGCAAAGAGCACGACTAAGATGAGTGAGCTAGGTATGTCCACATCAAATATCATTTATATCAATGATGGAAACACAATGCAGTGTGTTCAAGAGATTACAGTTAAATCAACAGATACAATAGGCAGTGTAACAGCAGCATTAACAGCTGCGGGCTTTTCATCAACTATTAACAATGTAATTATGAATGGTTATAATCTTACAATTGGTGCCAGCACCAATGGAAGATATATAGGTATGGATATACCATTGGTTTATATGGGAATTACAACTAACATGAGTAATACGGAAACTGTAGTTGTAGGAATGACGGAAGATACGCATATTTCTTCCCTCCACGCATACTATTATCCATCAGGTAGCACAACACAAGGTACCTACTATTATGTTACAGTAATGAATGTCGCTACGGGCGCAACCACAACTCACAGTGTTGGTATTAGTGGCGCTACAGTTGGTGATTTTGTCGATGTCTTCCAGTCTATTGGGTATTCGGCCGGAGTTACAGACGGAAAATTCTGTTTCACCCCTGAGCCATCAACTCAAAACGCAGTTGTAGGAATTAGTACTACCAATAATGTTGATGATTTGCTTGGGTTGTCAGGTAAGTTGGGCTCAGGTCAAACATACACTACAGGGTATTCAGGTTCAACATGCAACCGTAAAGCGACGACTATAACCGTTCATGCTTCGTCAACAGAAAGCTGGAATATGACAGCTACGCTGGCAAGCTTAGGGTTTACCGATAATATGGTTGTTAAAAAATCCGATGGTACTTCTACAACAATAACAAGCAGCACAACACTAAGGAACGCTTTGAAGGTATTTGCTCAGAATGGATTTTCAGTAACTCTTGACGGTTCGACGTATAATGTATCAAGCATAATCACTGTGACCGGATACAAGAAAACTATTAAAATAACACAGACGGCAGCTTCAGATTCGGTGGCAATCGATTCTGTATACAATTTGGACAGTAATGGGGACGGTGTCGATTCCGGTACACTTGTCGATGCTTCAAAGCTCGGCTATGGCAGAAGCTATACATTTACTTCTCAAAAAACGGTTACATATACTGCAACCGGCACAAAAACATTACAGAGTGTAGGTCTTTCTTCCGGCGGCAGTATAATTACTTCCAACGGAACAGTTACTGTTACTACATCTGATACAATAAACACTTTTGTCAATAATTTGAAAGCAAAACTTGGCTCAAGTGCCGTATCTTACAATGCAACGACCGGTAAGCTTTCTATAAACAACACTGCAAGCAAATATATAATTAACGCGACGGGGGCAGGTGTAACGGCCTTCTTGAATCGTATTGGTATTGAATATGGTGAGGGGGAAACTTTCAACGTATCCGGTGGCTCAACAATCACCACAACTACACAGGTGGCAGCCACCCTTGAAACATATTTGAATAATCTGGGGTTGACATCAGATGGAACGTTTTCAACTAATACCGGAACAATATATACAGTACATAGAGACGATACTTTGGGTGATCTTTTAGCATGGATGGACGCCGGAGGTATTTCAATATCTTTCTTTGATATAAACGGTGAACTTATTATAGATCAGGATAGCGATCATTATTTCACCTCAATGTCCCAAAATCTGAGAGATTTGCTGGGCATAACCAATGTTGGCGAGAATTATACATATACAATTATTGAGGGTGGTACGTATACCACAACATCTACGGCAACAGCCACAGAGTATACGACGTTGTCAACGCTGGGATTCACGGGCTCGGGCACAATAACATTCGGAGATGGTACAACAGCCACACTGACGGGCTCTTCAACAATTCACGACTTCTTGTTGGCTTGTAGAAATCATTATGTGCATGCTGAAATGAGTGATGGCTATATTAATATGGACCCACTGCCAGATTTTAACTATATTGCAGATATGACGCCCGGTCTCGCTCAGGCGCTCGGATTACAGCTCGGCGAAGGCCATATGTATGAAACAATAGGTGATACAATAACTGCCGATACAACGCTCGGTGATCTCGGTTTGATGGGTAATTCTTACCTTATTGAAACTGATGACGATATGTTGTGGTTTGATACGAATAGTACAATACAGGATGTAATTGACGGTTTTGAGGAGACGGGCAATTTTGTTGCTTTATTGGACGAAGGCATGCTTACAATTTCTCCTATCGGTGAGCATCACATTGTCAGTATTGATTCTAATTTAAGAGTAGCTCTGGGACTCGCTAATCCGGGTGAGGGTGTTTCATACTCTATACACACTCAAGCTACTCAACCTACTACGGATACTGTTACTGCAACAACAGGAACTACATTGGATAAGTTTGGATTAAATACCGATGCTATTGTGAGATTGAGTAATGGTGAAAGTATAACGCTAAACGGAAGTAATACAATAGGTGATTTACAAAGTTTCCTTAATGATAACGGTATTACATTTAGTATGGTTAATGGCTCAATAACAGTCGGGAATGCAAGTAACAGTAACTATATTACATATTCTGATTTGTCCACTGTCTTAGGTATAAGAGCCGGTGAAGGTGATTCTTATAATGTTTCATCACGTGCCGCTGTCGGAACTGATAAGCTGGAAACTCTTGGGTTTACCGGAGAATACTCTATTGTAACAA
>CAJOOA010000027.1 GCA_905236055.1 Candidatus Gastranaerophilales bacterium
AAAACTCCCCAGGTTGGACTCGAACCAACAGCCTACCGGTTAACAGCCGGTTGCTCCGCCATTGAGCTACTGAGGATTATTTATCTTCTGCATTATTCAATTAACGCATTTGGCTTTATTAAATTGTTTTACTTGGGAGCTCAGAACCTTCCGAACTCACCTAATTATCTTATCAAATAAAAAATTTTTGTAAAGTATTTTGTGATGAATTATTTAACAAGACGCTGTTTGTGTGTTATCATAGAACTCGGGAGGGCGAAATTTTGACTGTTAAGATAGCTGTAACCGGCAAGAGCGGAAGTGGTAAAACTACGATAACAAAAGCTTTGTTAAATGTTTTGAAGGAAAAATTCCCCGAAAAAACGATTCTGTTATTTGACAACGATTTGTCAGGTGAATTGGGCCATACCTTTGGAAAGGATATAAGGAATACCATTTATGGTATACGTAGCGGTAAACACGAATACAAGACAGGTATTCCGCAACACATGACTAAGCAAGAGTATATCGAATGGGCTATTGAAGATATTATTGTTCCTCTGGAAGACAACATAGATATAATTGTTTCGTGGCTTTCAGGCGTAAAAGATTGCCGTTGCCCTATTACGGAACAAATTAGTAATGCTTTGCAAAAACTTTTTGAACGCTATGATTTTGTTATTTTTGATTGCGAATTTGATTTAAAATACCTTATGCAGCTTTTCGACACAAATATTGAGCAGACAATAATCGTTGCCAATCCTACTATTGAATCGATTATGCTTGCAGGCAGAATAAATGAATTTTCGGCCAAATATGCAGTCGGAGGGCATATAGGAATTGTAATTAATAAAATAAGTAGTACCGATATGGGTGAAATTTATAAATTGGCAAAAGATTCCGACATGAATATCTTGGGTTCCGTGCCTTGTGATAATGCGCTCATCAATGGTTCTGTTACGAGGGATTCTGATATTATAAATGATGCGGTTGAGCAATTATACTCACGGCTGAATCTACCGCAAGGAGGATGCTAATGATAGTATTAGACGGAAACGCTGTTTCACAAAAAGTACTTAATCAAGTTAGGGAAAAAGTTACGGCTTTGGATAGAAAACCGCACCTTGTAGTAATTATGGTTGGTGATGATCCGGCAAGCAAAGTTTATGTAAGAAATAAACAAAAAGCTGCATGGCAGGTTGGCATCCGTTCCACTGTTATTGAAATGGAGTCGGATGTATCTGAAATGGAACTTTTGGACAAAATATGTGAACTTAACGACAAAAAAGACGTTACAGGTATTCTTGTACAACTTCCTTTGCCGCCTCAAATTGATAAGAACAAAGTTATAACTGCGATTTCTCCACTAAAAGATGTTGACGGATTTACTCCTGAGAATGTCGGGAAGTTATCTATCGGGCTGGAACCATATTTTTATCCTGCAACTCCGCAAGGAATAATTATGCTTCTTGATGAATACAATATTCCTATAGAAGGAAAAGATGCAGTTATAATCGGGCGTTCTAATATTGTGGGTAAACCGATGGCACAAATGCTTTTGAACAGAAATGCAACGGTTACGATATGCCATTCACGCACAGCAGATTTGGAGGACAAAATAAAAACCGCTGATATCCTTGTATCTGCGGTTGGTAAAAAAATAGTAAGATGTAAGATGGTTAAGAATAATTCTTGTGTAATTGACGTCGGAATATACAGAGATTCCAACGGTCAACTAACCGGTGATATTGATTATGATTACGTATCCGAATCTGCCGGGTTTATTTCTCCTGTTCCGGGAGGTGTTGGCCCAATGACGATTGCCTCCCTCATGTATAACTCTGCTAAAATATACTAATCTTAAGTGGTCAATGCGGATTAACCTCCACCGCCACCGCTTAATAAACCGGTATCAGCTGCCTTTGTAGCAACTAACTGTTTCTCTGCATCTTTTTCTGCTTGCAATTTCTGAATCAGAGTATCAAGCATTTCTTTTTGGGTAGTGTATCTATCATCCATTTCTGTTAAATACTCTAATTTATCTTCATCTGCGTGAGGTGCTTTATAATTGGCCCATTTGATTGCCTGACTTTTGGTTGCCGGTGTATCTTTTGCTATAAAGATATTTCCGTTCATTTTTAAGTCTTTAGAAGGACCGTTTATAGCGTCATCGTATGCTTTATCCCAATCGTTTTGCCATTTGGTATATCTTGTAACTTGTTCAGAAGCTCTTTCCATCTTGCTGGCATTTATAGTCTGCTCAAGAACGAGTCGGTTTATTTCTGATGTTAGACTTAATAAATGTGTTAAACTTGCTGCTGTAGACATCTTCTTATACCATTTTTTACTCTTACATGTATATAAAGTATTTGTTCAATATTCAATTTCACAAAGAAGAATAACTGTTACATTTCTTAACAATACGCCTTTGAACCAGGCAATATGCGGGTTTGAGAGCGATGCATTTTTATCTCAAGATATTGTAGCAAGGTTAATTTAGTAAAAATTTGCCATGAATTACTAATATTTTCCCTGAAAATTTCGGATTAGTAGATTTTGTCTTATAATATATATAGGTTTTTAAGGAAGGAGAAACGTATGAAAAAGTTGTTGTCGGGATTATTCTTGTTTGCGATTATGGCAATGTTTGCACCTGTTTATGCAGGAACGCACGGTACAAATGGCGAAGTTACGGGTAAATCAATTGGCGCAGGACTTTTGTCTTTATTAATTTGGCCGGGGATTGGTCAGACAGTAAATAATCAAAGTTATGAGAAAAACGTAACGCATGCTGTTTTAGGTTTGACCGGAATTTTCAGAATATGGTCTTGCTACGATGCTGTTGTTGACAGACAAGGCGGAGTTTGGAAAAACAGAATATAGTTTGCTATAAATAACAAAAAAGGTGTGTTATTTAACACACCTTTTTTTATTCCATCATAAGTACTATGCGGCTTTGTGTGCTTCATCTATCCATCTTGATATCATATCAGATGTAACATCAACTTTTTTACCTTTTTCTCTTGGTAAACAGAAGATTTTGTGTGTAATATTTTCTGATATATTGGTTACATCACGTCCGCCTTCGCCTTTTGCTTCTTTGGCGATGGTATCATATATGTTTTGGGGTAAATTAACCATATCTTTAATTTTATGATATTCTAATGCTTTACCCATTTTGAATCTGGCAACAGCTGCCTTTTCTTCTAATGTATAAGGTTTAATATGATATACGTATGATATTCTGTCACGAATTGGTTCGCTAAGTTTATTATAATCATTTGTAGTAATCATTACTATAGAATTTGATATGTCAACATCGACTCCTAAGAAATCATCGTAACCTTTGTGACGTCCGTCGAGGAAGGATAATAATGCGTCATCAGGTTTTCCGTTATGTTCTGAAGTACCGGTTTTTTCCAATTCGTCGAGAATATAAACCATATCTTTTGTTTTATGTTCAATTTGTCCGTCAGCGAATTCACCCCAGCTTGCACCTTGGTATACAGATTCATTACCTATAATTTTAGCTTTACCTGTTGCACCTGCCATGGAAATTTCTTTGCTTGGTAATTCACAAGCTTCCGCAACTGCTTTACACAATGTAGTTTTTGCAGTTCCTGGAGGCCCGTCAAGAGCTATTACTAAAGGTTTATCCGGTTTAATACCTGCTTTAATACATGCATTTCTGTATTCTAAAAATTCAATTACTTGTTTTTTGACATTTTCCATTCCTATAACTTTGTCATCCAATATTTTTTTCGCTTTTTCAATATCTACAACTTTTAGTTTCGTTTCATTTACTTTTGCAAGTTCCAAAAGTGCATTGATTTTCTTCTGAGACATTGACATTGGACCCTTTTCCATTTCTTCTTTGACAGCCCTTACTATAGTTTTGTCTTTGCAATTTTCTAAAATTGTATCTAGCGCTGAATTTGGATTTGCTTGAGGATCTTTTAATGCATTTTCAAATGCTTTTTCAAGCGCTTTTTCAGCTTTTCTTCTTTTCGCAGAAGAACGAAATTGTTCTATCGCTTGTGGTAAAAATAGCGCAACAAGGGTTAACGAAGCCAAAATACCTACACCCAACGAAAGAGATTGCATTAATTTTTGATTATTTTTTTCTTTTTTACGTTGTGGCATTTGCTGCTGCTGTCTTATGAGCATCGGAGGGTCGCTTTGTCTCGACTGCCTGTTATCTGCTCTGAAATTTACCGGATACAGATTGTATTTTACACCTTGCACACTAGTCATAATTTCTCCTTTTACTAACACTTCATACTTATATAAAACAAATCGGGCATGAAAATTGCCCATGTTGTTAAGATTTGTAAAGATGTTTTTAAGCATTGTTTTGCAAGGTGAATCAGAACTTTTTAATATACAAAATTCTATAGTAAAATATTTTTATGAAAAAAGGTTTCTTGTATTTTGTTTTGATTATTATTGCACTTTCCATGCTTTTGCCATTTTTGGCGATGATATTAATTTCACTCAGCGGAAATGAGAATATTTTTACGGATTACAAAAAAATAAACTTAGATTTTTGTGCGTACAAAAACGTTTTTCGTTCAATTCCTGTTGCAAAATATTTCCTTAACAGCATGATTGTGGCTTTGTTTACCACAATCGGTCAGGTTGCAATATCGGCACTTGCGGGATACGGTTTTGCACGGCTAAAATTCAGGGGCTCTGAAGTATTGTTTTATATTATATTAATAACTATGATGGTGCCTCCTCAGGTTAATATTGTGCCTCTATTCTATCTTATGAGCAAATTGGGTTGGATAAATACATATCAGGCGCTTATTGTTCCGGGAATTTTCGGCGGCTTCGGAGTATATTTGATGAGGAATTATTTCCTCAAATTCTCTGCCGAGTTGGAAGATGCCTCCAAGCTTGACGGCTGCAACGCTTGGCAAACTTTTTTGAAAGTGGCATTGCCTTGCGCAGCTCCGGCAATTGCTACACTTTCCGTGTTCACCTTTGTCGTTACTTGGAACAGTTTTATGTGGCCTTTGATTGTTACAAACACCGATTCGATGCGCACTCTTGCGGTCGGATTAACGGTATTTAAAAGTTCGTTTAGGGAAATTACTATGTGGGGAGAACTTACCGCTTGCGCTTGCGTTTGTTCAATTCCGGTAATTTTGGTATTTTTAGCGGGCAAAAAATATTTGCTAAACAATCCTCAAGACGGAAGTATAAAAGGTTAATTTTATCGGCTGATTGGTTTTTGAGGGGCACTTGTATAAATATTGTTTGTGATATAATTTAACGGTAATCACATAGCGGTATCGTCTAGTGGTTAGGACGGGAGATTCTCATTCTCCAAACAGGGGTTCAATTCCCCTTACCGCCGCCA
>CAJOOA010000028.1 GCA_905236055.1 Candidatus Gastranaerophilales bacterium
CGTAACCCACAAACTGGTAAAGCAATCAAGATTGCTGCTAAGAATGTTCCTGCATTCTCAGCTGGTAAAGCATTCAAATCAATGCTTTCTAAGTAAGATTTATTTTAAATCTTTAAAACCCGATGGTTCTTTTGAATCGTCGGGTTTATTTTTTATCTGATACGTTCTCTTCTGCCCCCTCACTACTCACCATTTACGTAAAAAGACTGGATTGCTGCGTCCTCACTCCGTTCGTCCTCGCAATGACGAATCTCAATAAAAAAACGCCCTCTATATAAGAAGGCGTTTTATATAATTTAAACCATAAATTTTACACTAATTCATAAGCAGAAGTTTTGGTATTTCTTTCTGCAATTTCAACCAGTGATTTTGAAACAGCTATCATAGAAATTTCTGAATCAAGCTTGTTAACACAAGAACCGCATCCGATAGCGCTTGCGCCTGATGCAAATGCCAAACCGGCTGTTGTAGGATTTATTCCTGTTGCTGTCATAATAGGCAAATCAATGTTTCTTGACAATTCTATTGTGTTGGAAAGAGTAAGTTCTGCTCTTTCAACGAGTCCTCTTGCACCGTTTGATGGCTCAGCAGAGAAATGTCCTTCGGTTTGAATCAAATCAACACCAAGCGTTTCGAGCTCTCTTGCCAAGTTGATTTGTTCGGAAATTTCGAGCTCCCCGGGAATTGTAACGCAGAAGAAAATGTCTGAATCAGAAACCAATTCTTTTGTTCTCTTTGCCAAGTTCAAAACCTGAGCGGAAGTGAAATCACAGCCCTTTTTATACAAAGCGTCAAAATTACCCAACTCAATTGCATCTGCACCCAATTCAACCGCATGTGCAAGTTCTTCCGGAACTATTGAAGAAACAAAAATCGGCAATGCGGAAAGTTCTCTGATTTCCGAAATAATATCCGGATCAGCACAAATATCAACAGCACTTGCTCCTGCAGCTTCTGCGGCAATTACAACTTTTTTTACTTTGTCTAAGTCAAAGTTATCAATGCCTGCTATTATTTTTACTGCTCTCTTTTCTTCAAGTGCTTTTTTAAAACTTTCAATTCTTGACATAATTTTCTCCTTTTTCACTAATATTCGGTATGTTTTCCTGTTAATTATACACGAAAAATATTATTGTGACAATAAAAACAGGGCGTTGATGTACAAGTATTGAAGTTTTATAGAATTAAACATCAATGTATTTTTGCCTCATTGCCTTAACAATGGCCTGCACTCTGTTGCTCACATTCAACTTTTTATATATAGATTCCAAGTGGGTTTTTACTGTATGTACGGAAATCTTTAAATTTTTTGCAATTTCTTTATTAGTATATCCGGAGGCAATATTACACAAAATATTGCATTCCTGTTCCGTTAAAATCATTTTTATTCCTTTTGCTATTCTGTTCCTTTTATCTATATACTTCTTAATTAGCCAATTGTGTATAGGCCAACCGGCTATTTATATATTTTCATTATCTTCCGATTTGTATTATAATTATATTTATAATATTTTTATTGGGAGGTTTGATGGAGAGCTTATTAAGTTTTGTGCAAGCAAATGCACTTGTCGTGTCAGCTGCGATTCTAATTTTTGCATACTTTTTTATTGCAACCGAAAAAATACCCAAAGTAACTGTTGCTTTGTTCGGGGCATCTTTAACTTTGCTTTTCGGACTTTTAGAACATAGTGCAAAAATCGACGGAGAAATCAATAAATTTTATTTTATAAATTATGTTGATTTTAATGTAATATTCTTGCTTGTTTCCATGATGATTATTGTAAGTATTGCAACCAGAAGCGGAATGTTCAATTGGATAGCTAATGAAATGATGATAAAAACCAAAGGGCATCCTAAAACAAGTCTTTTCCTGCTTGCATTATTTACCGCAATCGCTTCGGCATTTCTGGATAATGTTACAACCGTTATATTGGTTATGCCTGTAACATTTGCAATTACTAAAGAATTGGACTTGAACCCTATTCCTTATTTAATAACAGAAGTCCTTGCTTCCAATATCGGCGGAACTGCAACATTAATAGGTGATCCGCCAAATATTATTATTGGCTGCGCTGCCGGCTTTACCTTCATGGATTTTATAAACGAGTTGACCGGAATTGTTGCAATTATTTTTGCTGTTGTTGTAGTCCTAATGATTTTGTGGTTCAAAAAACAGCTCAAAACCACACCGGAAAAAATGGCAAGAATTGCACAAATGGATAACTCTAAGACTATTACTGATAAGTGGTTGATGGTGCGTTCAATAATAGTACTATCTCTCGTTATTGCAGGGTTTGTGACCCATGACGTTACTCATATTCAAACCTGTGTCTGCGCAATGGCAGGAGCAAGTATTCTCCTCCTGTTTGAAAAACCCGCAGATATATTACACGATGTAGAATGGAATACAATTTTCTTTTTCGTCGGGCTGTTTATTATAATCGGTGGATTCGAAAAAGCAGGCGGAATCGAACTTATGGCTAAATGGCTTATTGATATTACACATGGCTCTCAATCAATTGCCTCTATGGTCATCCTTTGGGGTTCAGGTATTTTATCAGGCATAATTGATAACATCCCGTATAGCGCCACGATGGCCCCTATGATACATGAAATTGCCCTGGCAAAAGGAGCAGAATTCGCCGCACCGATGTGGTGGTGTTTGTCGTTAGGCGCCTGCCTCGGCGGTAATATGACAATAGTTGGCGCTGCCGCAAATGTTATTGTATCTGAAACTGCTATGGCTAAAGGATATCAGATTAAGTTTATGGAATATCTTAAATACGGAATTGTTGTGACAATGATATCTCTAGCGCTTAGTTCCGTATATATTTGGTTGCGGTTTTTAACTTAGAATTATAAATATTAAAAATTCTATACAAAATCTTTCCCGTGGAAATCGGTTCCGCCAGTTTGAATCAATTCCGGATATTTATCCGCAATCTTTTGAACTGATTCTGCGGAATGAAATTTTAACACCCCGCGAAATCTCGGATATGGGTAAAAAACTTCTACCCCATCCAAGCCGATTTTCATAAGATTTTTTATCAAACTTTCAAGATTTAATGCCCAGCAACATGCCGGATGTGCAAGCACTGCAATCCCTCCTGCTTCGTGTATTGCACTAATTAAATCTTTTACATTTCTGAAAGATAATAATCTCGGTAATACATGCTCCGTTCCGGATTTATCGGCTGCAAAAAATTTCTTTAATTTTTCATTTTCTATGTCAATCCCATAAGCAAGCAAATGTATAAAAACATATCCGAACCAACAGTCAAATTCCACGCCAGTCAATAAAATATCGTCTTTTATATTCTTGTGGACTTCAACAGTATTGTGGTCGGTTATTGAAATTAGCCCGTATCCTCTTTCTTTTGCACTGTTTATAATTTCCGAAAAATTACCTTCTCCGTCAGAACACGAAGTATGAATATGCAAATCCACTCTCTTGTTTGCATAATCCTCTTTAGTATATTGTCTTAGTTTTTCTGCCAAATTATCCATATTTATTATAAAATTATTTTATGACAAAAAAGAATAAAACACCTTTAGGAATTTTTACCGAAGCCATTGGTTTATATTTTTCAAATTTCAAACAATTTGTTAAATATATGGCGTTCCCAGTTTTGGGACAAGTTTTGGGACTGATTATTATCCTGGCTTGCACTCTCATATATTCAAAAAATTTGCCGTTTTTAATTAAAAAATACAGCTTCTTTAACGATTTCAACACATTGGTTTTAATATCCGTAATTGTCGCTTTACCAGGTATGATAATATTTATGAAGGCATTTTGGGAATATTTGGTTGCCTACGGTGCAGTAAATTCCATGCTCGAAAATATGCTGAAATCAGGGAAAGTTTATGACTTCAATGCTCATACCGAACTTATAAAACGCAGAACCGCATCTTTTGTTATGCTATGGCTTATTTTAGGTATATTTGGGATACTTGCTTCATGCCCTCTTTTATGGGTTCCTGCCGGTGTTTTAGGAATATATTTGGCACTCGTTTTTCAGGTATTTACCTATGAATCGGAACTTTCTCCGATTGGCTGCATTAAAAAAAGTTTTAATCTGGTCAAAGGACATTTCGCTTCAACTTTTTTGATAATCTTCCTTTCAGGATTATTATGTTGGATTTTTATCCCGCAAATTTGCAAATACGTTTTTGATATTACAAATATAAATAAGCTGTTATCTACGGCTATATTGCCTTTGGTAGAATCCATGCCAATTGGAGAAATAAACTCTTTTCTCGTACAATATCAAATCCCAGTAATAAAAAATTATGATATTGCAGCATTTGTTATAACATCAACAATCGCTCAAATTTTCATACAATTCACTTTACCAATGCGCTCTATTCTTTGCGGATTGTGGTATAAAGAATTGAACGGTTCTTTACCGGAAATTAAAGAAAAGAGAAAAACTTCGAAAAAACGCCCCAGTGAAAAATTGATGGAAGAATCTCACAAAAAATTTGTAAGCAAATTGGATAAAAACATTTTAAAACGTGCTTCTGAAAAAGAAGAATAAACCCAATTAAAATACTTTGTTAAGTTTTGTAACAAAACTTTTTATATGGAATTAAAAAAGGCAATTTCCTGTAAAAACATGACTTTATATATGTAAGGTTAGAATTTAGGTTAGGTATATTATGATTAACAACATTGCGGGCGTTGAAACCGGCATGCAACAAATTACTGTTGCTAAGACCCGGACATCGTTAGCGGGCATGAATTTGCCCCCCATATTAGGTTTTAAGACACCATTAGGTAAGCCAAAGGCGAATCTAAGAGTCAAAAAATTCAAACGGAGTGACCAAATTATCATTCCGGGTGAAATTGAGGACGATTACGTAGATATTGTCGAAGAAGAATATGATGATAGCGAAAACGATAATGGCATCATAAGTCAGCCATTTACATTTGTAAATCTGGTGCCCAAAAAGAAGAAGGTTAAGTATTTAAAAGATTGTTATATAATAGACTATATTCAATCACCGCAAGCGCGGTGCGGATTGGGAACTGAGGCCTTAAAAGGTCTCGCCGAAAAGGCAATGTTTGATCCAAAAATTCAAGGGCGTATTGTGACCTATTCGGCACCTGTATGGCAAGAATCCTCTCCGGCGCTATTCTTCTACAAACTAGGTTTTCGATTTATGGAGCCGCAGGCAAATGAAAGAATGCAGGAGTGTTTGATTAAAAATATTCCGGATTTACCGGCACAAACGGGAATGATGTATTTGCCAAAAATACAATTACATAAGTTACTTCATTACGGAGAAATGTTTTAGAATATGAACGAAATCCAACAAACACAAAATTTAGAAGCATATTATACATCTTCTCCGAAGATTGAAAAACCAAAACACGTCGTTGCAGAGGGTCCTAATTCTATACCTCAATATCATATTTATACTGACAGAGAAGCTAACCAAAAATTAACTGCGCTTGAAAATGATATTTATGAGTCATACAAAAAAGTGCAAAAAAAAGATAAAAAGAAAAAGTTTTTAGGTATTTTTTAAATTAAAGAATTATTGCTAATTTTAGTTAATCCGCAAACCTTAACAAACGCCTTTTCTTAAGTTTACAATTGCGCCGCCCCATGTCATACCCGCACCGAAACCGCAAAGCAAGACTTTTGAATCAAGTTTCATTTGGCCGTTTTTAACACCCTCAACCAAAGCAATGGGAATTGATGCGGCAGAAGTGTTTCCGTAATTCTCCAAATTAGTGATAACCTTTTCATCAGAAATTCCTATTCGTTCCTGCACTGCTTTAATAATACGAATATTTGCCTGATGCGGAACCATGTAATCTATATCCTCGGTCTTTAATCCGGCCTCACTTATAAGATTTGCAACGTAATTTGGTAACAGTTTCACAACAAAAACATAAACACCTTTACCATTCATTCTAATTTTCATTTCACGCTTATCGTTTGGCTTAACAAGCGGACATGCATCCCCATCTAAATGCAATTCAATCAGACCGCCTTGTTCTCCGTCTGCCTGAATATCAAGTGCAATAATATCGTCCTTTCCGTCATCAGAAGAAGTTACAACCATTGCACCGGCTCCGTCGCCGAAAAGTATAGAAGTAGCCCTGTCTGACCAGTCAAGAAGCCGTGAATTGTTATCAGTTGCAACAATCAAAACATTTTTATACATTCCGGAAGCAATAAATCCTCTTGCTATACTTAATCCATAGATTAAACCCGCACAGGCAGCAGAAACATCAAAAGCCGGAATCGGTTTTTTAATTTCTAAACGCTTTTGTATTTGGCAAGCCATCGAATACATTTCAATCGGAGCAGAAGATGCAGCGATAATCATATCCAAATCATCGGGCTCAATACCTGCTTTTTCGAGTGCATTTTTTGCCGCTTTTTCGCCTAAATCGATACCATTTTCATTACCGGATACAATTCGTCTTTCTTTAATACCGGTTCTTGAATAAATCCACTCATCAGAAGTATCATAAAGTTTAGTTAAATCTTCATTTGTAACAACAGTATCGGGTACGCTGTATCCGATTCCTGCAATCTTCAGAGGTATTGCACCTTTTATCATTTTTTTACTCTCCCTTATGCAATACTGTCTGCAATTTTCTTGTTAATGCAGGTTTCTACGGCCTCTTTTGCTACCCTTACAGCATTTTTAATTGCGTACGCTTTACTTCTTCCGTGAGAAATAACGGTTATACCCTTAACTCCCAAAAGCAACATTCCGCCAAATTCTTCGTAATTTATTTTTTCATGTATTCTTCTTAAAAACGGTTTTGCCAAAGAGCCAATTATCATTCCCAAAATATCAGACTTAAATTCACTCTTTATCATCTTCAAAAGCAAAGATGCGGTTCCTTCGGTAACTTTTAGTACAACATTACCGACAAAACCATCACAAACAACGACATCGCAAACATTGAGGAACAATTCTCTGCCTTCAACATTTCCCATAAAATTATATTTTTCTTTTTCTTCTTCAAGCAATGTATATGTTTGTTGAGCGAGTTCATTACCTTTTCCGGCTTCTTCACCTATATTTAAAACTCCTACTCTCGGATTTTCAATCCCGAGAACGTTTTTAGAGAATATCATACCCATGCTTGCAAATTGCTGAAGCATTTGAGGGGTACAGTTGCTGTTAGCACCGCCGTCAATAATAACAATCGGCTTTTTCATTGTAGGCAGAGTAACCGCAATAGCAGGTCTGTCAATTCCGGGGATTCTTCCCAAGCCGAATAAACTTGATGCCATAGCAGCACCGGTAGAGCCGGCTGCAACAAGGGCATCCGAACTGCCTGTTGCTACAGAATTAACTGTTAAAACTATTGAAGAATTTTTCTTTTTACGAATCGCCTGTCCCGGTGCCTCACCCATTTCAATAACTTCTGAAGCATGTGTAACTTTGATATCCAAAGATTTGACATCAATTCTCACACGACGGCTTTTTCCTGCTTTTCCGCAAGGTGATAAAAAGCCCTCTTGCTGGATTTTATCAAGGCATTCTTCAATTCGGTCTTGTTTCCCTACGAGTTCTATAGCCACTCCGTATTCTGCAGCAGCCCAAACGGCTCCCGCAACTATCTCAAACGGAGCGTAATCTCCCCCCATCGCATCTACAGCTATTCTGGTCATTTAACTCTATCCCCTTTTGTTGTAATTCATGACTTATAATTCGTGGCTCGAACTTACTTATACGATTCACGATTCACCATTCACGACTCACTTTATTAACTATTCTTCAGTTTTTTCTTCTTTTACTTCTTCGGCTGGAGCTTCTTCAACCACCTCGGCTTTAGCTTCTTCAACAACTTCTGTTTCTTTAACTTCTTCTACTGGCTTTTCTGCTTTTTTAGCCGTTTTCTTAGCTGTTGATTTTTTAGCCGGAGCTTTTTTGGTTTCTTTAACTTCAGTTGCTTCTACAAAGCCCTCTGCTTTTCTTGAAACTACTTTACCTCTGTATTGACCGCATGCTGTGCAAACTGTGTGTGCAAGCATTTTTTGTCCGCAATTCGGACAAGTTGTCAATGTCGGCTTTGCTGCCTTCCAATTACTTCTTCTTTTACCTTGAGCACTATGCCCTGTTCTTTTCTTTGGTACTGCCATTTTCCTATACCTTTCTATCTGTGTTTATACTTATATTTCGTATTATTACGTGCCAATAACTTTATGACGGGGGTTTCAGTCTTTACGCTCTATTTTTATTGATTTAAAGACATCCATTCTGTCGTCGTGAACTTTTATATCTTCGTCTGATACAAACATTCCCCCTTTACAATTTATACCACAAACCTTTTTATTTGGTAAAGCTAATATTACAGATTGATACAATATGTCATAAATATCAATTTCCTTTGCACCATCAAGGTCGGTAATAAATTGTCCGCCCTTAAGCTCAAACTCTTGCCCGTACTCATCTTGGAGCGAATTTTTGGCAAAAGTTTCTTCGATATCTATATCGAGAGTTTCTTCATATTCGTTAAGACATCTGTCACAAGTAAGGGTAATTTTGCCCTCGGCATGCCCCGAAACCTCGATAAAATCTCCGAGTGATTTCAAATCCAATTCCGCTTTCAGCTCGCAGCCAAGTTCTTCTATGCAATCATCAAAAGAATAGTGCAAGGTTTTATTTGGCTCAAATTCTATATCTTCGATTAAAATTTTGTGCATAATTTCTCCGTGATTCGTGATGTTAAAACCGATTCACGATTGCCGATTTAAACCTATTGTACGGGTTCTTCCTGAAGAACCAAGCCGGCAATTTGTGTTGATACAAAACACATTTTTTTAATAGGGCCTATAGGTTCTTTTTCAACAAGAACCGGGGTCGGACTTTTCATAAGTTGTTTTAATTCCGAATAAACCGCTTGAGGATTGTCAAAGTACATTACAATCGGTGTTGCAGAACCTTTCAAAAATAAAATTACTGCTTGTCTCGTTTTTTGTCCCGCACTGAAATTTTGAACCATTATAGCTCTCCTTATTTTTAACCTTGCTTTATTATATTACAAATTTTAACAAAAATATATGCGAAAAGTATATTTTTCGGAAGAGGTTTTATTTATTATTATTTAATTCTTCCCAAATACTATCCAATATACGTAATTCTTCAGCTATTTTCGGATTTTTAATAATTTGTGTAAATGCCTCTTGGTTTACATCAGTTAGTTTATAACCAAATTCTTTACTTCCGTCACCACCTGCTTTATGCGAAAGCTCATGAAGGGCGGTTTCTAAAACATGGGAAAATTTAGCATTGCTTAAGTAAGTTCTGTCTATCCAAAATCCTTTACTTTCCTTATAGTCTATAATTGCTTCTGCCAAAGTTGAATCATAATTATCTATTGAATTTTCTTTTTTGCTTTTTCTGTTAAATATATGAACTTTGGCATCAAGTTCATATGACGTAAAATGTGTGTTTTTGAGATCTGAAAGCAAGTTAAGAGCACGTTTCAAAATTATAATTTTAGTTTCTTCGTCTTCTGTCGGCTCTAAAGGTTGGTGCTCCCGTGCTTTTGTTACTAAATTTGAAATATCTGTCATCCCCAACTCTATATAATTTGGTGGAAAAACTTTGTAACCGTTAGATTCAATCCCGCGAAGAATGCTCATGTCTATATACCAATTAGTTCGGGCAACATATTTGTCAGGGAATTTTATGGCACCGAACTTATGCCATCGAATAGTGTTTCCCAATGAATATACATATTCATTAAGTAATGTCTCCAGTGGGTGATTATCTTTATTTACAAATGGTTCAAGGACTTTTATAATTTGCATTTGCTCCTGAGGGTTTTTAGTTCTTTTTCTCAACCACTCAGCTATATCTTTGAATTTTGAAGGGGTTACTGATACACGGTCGCGGGATGTATCATAATATTCCGTCGGTATTTTTTCTTTTATAAAGATTACGCCGCCATTTATACCGTCGTAGCTTCCGTCATATTCAAACCTTTGTCCTGTAATATAAAGTCCGCCCTTTTCTTCTTTTGGTAAAACTTTTATCCCGAACAAATCATTTTCAAAATTGGGGCATTTAAAATGTGTATTGGAGGAATGATAAAAACGATTTATTGAAGTTCTTATTGCCTCCAAAAAATTTCTGTCCGGAGTCTCAAATTCAATGAAATTGCCGTCATAATTTTCTACAGGTTTTATTTGGTAATTCATTACTTCAGAATCAAGCCGGTTGTCTTTTTTTAGTCCGCACAATACTTCCCAGTTTCCTGAGCCAATTTTAACGTTAGAAGTTTTATTTTGCATTAGAAGTTTAAGTGTAACCATTTTTAGACCTTCGCCATAATTTCCTGCCGCCTTGTTATCATCATGGCTTGAG
>CAJOOA010000029.1 GCA_905236055.1 Candidatus Gastranaerophilales bacterium
CTTTTTTAAATGGTCGGGATGACACGATTCGAACGTGCGACCCCTTCGTCCCAAGCGAAGTGCGCTACCAAGCTGCGCTACATCCCGTTTACCTTTAATCTTTGGTTAACTTTGCTATTTAATTTTCAACTATATAATAATATTACCAATATAATTTTCTTGCAACTTATATTATTACAAATCCTCATCATTTTCTATATCTGTATCTTTGCCAAACAACAAAGACTTAGATTTCGTGCCTTTTTGGTCTGCTTTTTTACACTCCAATGCTTTTATTAAATCACTTATTAATTCTTCTGAATGATGGTGAACCGCATGCCCGGATTTGTGGTGTATATCAACTATATGACAATGCATAGCCATTTCCAATTGAATTAATGCTAAATTATATTCATATAGTTTTTCAACATACAGCATATTTGAACTTATATAATCAAGCTTTGCATCTTGGACGGCAACATAATCAACCAAACCTTGCTTATATTTATCTAATGCAATAGAGTAAGTTATATAAGATAAGAATACATTTCCCCTAGCATGCGGAAGCTGTTCTTCAACTCTGTCTAAATTATTGTATGCCCTTTGTATCTCATAATACAAATCTTTTTTAAATAGCTCTATTTCATTTTGAGCAAGCGATAATTGTGCATCAGCACCCTTGATGCTATGCCGTAATTCCATCAAGTTAACACTGGCATCAAGTTCCAATCCTACACGCAAACTATTATTTGATGCATTGAATGTATTATTATACCCATAGCCCACATTAGCATTTAGCTCAGGTAAATATGTCCGTTTTACATATTTTAATGCTTGCTCCATTGCTTTTCTGGTCGCTATCAAAACATGCAAATCAGGACTGTTTTTATACGCAATATTGGGTGCTTCCTCTCTTTTAAAAGGAAATTCGTGCTTTGAATGAACTTTATACCTTTTTTCCCATTCCTTTGTATCTATCGGAACTGTATATGTAAATGTATCTGTATCACTTATACTAAATTCTTCATATTTATCAAGATACATTGAATTATTTAAATCAACTTTTGCATTTTTATACGCATCTGCAGCAGATATCAATTGAATTCTGTTTGCACTAGTTATTCCACAAGCATTATCCCAATCCGGATGTCTTCCTTCCATAATTTTGTTGATTTCATCTTGCATCCGCAGATTATCTTGGGCTATTTCATATAATGCTTTGGTTCGCAAAACATTGTAATATTTACGCTTTACTTCAAATAGTGTACTGCAAAGACTGTCCATAAATTCGTACTCTGCACCTATTTTATAAAATTTCTCCATTTTTATATTTGCAGTAGACTTCCCAAAGTCCCACACCATTTTATTTATACTAACCCCAACCGCAGGCAAATCCCGATAGTGTCTGTCATAATATATGCTGTTGGAATTATATTCATTATAAAAACCGACACCTGCATTAATTACAGGAAAGTACACCGAACGTGCGATTCCGAGGTTGCTTTTTGCAATATCTAAATTGTATTTTTGTCTTTTAATTTTGGGACTGTTTTGATATGCAAGCGATACGCAATCCATAATGTTCAAAGGTTTGTCTTTGGTAATTTGTACGGGATGAAAGAATGCCAACTCTTCTGAATCATGTGCCCATACTACAATATTAATCTGCATACAAAAAGATGCCAAAATCGCTAGTGTTAAAATTCTTCTCATAATAAGTTCATGCTATCATAAACCTTTATTAATGTCATCACGGCTAACTGGTAAAATTTATAATTATGTAATATCATTATTTTATAATTACTTTTAGGGAGAGATAAATGTTCAAACGTGTATTCATAACCGCATCTTTATTGTTATTTTCATTACCTGTTTTTGCTGCTGATTTTACGGTAAACAAATTGCCAAACGGCCAAATTCTTATTATACAAGAAGTTAAAAACAATCCCCTTGTTACAATTGACACATGGGTAAAAACCGGTTCAATAAACGAAAACGATACAAATAGTGGTGTCTCGCATTTTTTAGAACATTTATTTTTTAAGGGGACAAAACTTCATCCGGCGGGAGATTTTGACAGAATCTTAGAATCAAAAGGGGCCATTGTAAATGCAGCAACAAGTAAAGATTTTACCCACTACTATATAACATTGCCATCCGAATATTTTGATACCGCTATAGAATTACACGCAGATATGCTTACAAATCCGCAAATTCCAAGAAAGGAACTTGAAAAAGAGAGAAAAGTCGTTCTGGAAGAAATTGCAAAAGATATAAATAACCCCACCACTAAAGTTTATGACAATTTAAATGAGCTCATGTACAAAAACCATCCCTACAAACGCAAAGTTATAGGTTCCTCTGATATAATTTCAACAATAAGGAGAGAAGAAATACTCGACTATTTTAATACCTTTTATTCTCCATCAAATATGGTAACTCTTATTATCGGAGATGTAGACAACGAAGCTGTATTAAAAAAGGTTTCAGAATTATTCGGAACTGAATGTAAAAAAACTAAAAAATATCGCTATAAAAAGGAAGCTCCTTTGTCTTCACAAAAAAGAATACTGGAGTACTCCGATATTCAGATTGGATATATGATGATTGGTTTTAGAGGAGTTCCAATAACAAATAAAGATACCTACGCACTGGATTTGCTAAGCAAAATTTTGGGCAGCGGAAAAACTTCTAGACTATACAAGTCAATCAAGGAACAAAGAGGACTGGCGTATTCGATTGATACTGGAAATTTAAGTCTTAAAGAAGATGGTATATTGTTTATCAGCACAACATTTGCACCGACGAATATGCAAAAGATAGAAAAAGCCCTATTTGACGAAATATCAATGATACAAAAATATGGTGTCACGGAAGAAGAGTTGAATACTGCTAAAAAAATAATCGAACAAGAAACTTATTACTCAAGGGAATCTACCTCTAAAATAGCAAAGGAACTTGGCTATACTGTTACATTAACAGGTAATACAGATTTATACGCAAACTATATCAATAATATTAATAAAGTTACAGCAAAGGAAATAAGATATGCGGCTCAAAAATTTTTAGGCGAAAACAAAAGTGCAGTTTCGTGCTTACTACCTAAAAGTATGGAAAACATTAACCAAACCTCACACAAAAATCACTCTGCTAAAAAAATTTCAGAAGAGAACGGAACCACTAAATATATCATAGACAATAATGCAACGTTACTCATTAGCGAGCATACAAATAATGACATAATAGCAATGAATGTCATGATAAAAGGCGGGGAATTTATTGAAAATAAAATTGGGGAAGGAACGCTTACTGTAGCAGCATTGCTGAAAGGGACAAAAAAATATTCCGCACAAGAATTGGCAAAGCTAATGGAAGAAAACGGCATCGAGATAACTCCATCGTGCAGTGACGATACATTTGTTATCAAAATTAAAACCACCACTGCCGCGCTTGATTTGACACTCGATATTCTTGAAGAAATATTTAATAATTCTCTTTTTGATGAGTATGAATTAGAAAAACAGCGCGCTGAATTAATCGGTAGGATAAGAAAAAAAAGAGACATTCCAATGAATATTGCGCTTGAAAATTTTCAAAAACTTATTTTTGAAAACAGTGTATATTCTCATACAAATGAAATAATTGAAAAGAATCTGCCAAATATAACTAGAAATGATGTTTTGAAATACTACAACAAAATCTTTGATTCAAAAAATACAATAATTTCAATAAACGGAAATGTACAGTCAGAAAAAATGATTCAGGTATTCGGAAATATATTCTCTGAAAAAAGCTATCCTGCTTTCAAATATTCTGATTACAAGATTACAAAACTAAATTCTTCGAAAACATCATCAATAAAAATACAAAACACTGAAACGGCTTGGATGTTCATGGGATGGCAAACCGACAGTGTAAGCAATAAAAAAGATTTTGTAACCCTTAAAGTTTTAAATACAATGCTGGGAAGCGGAATGAGTTCAAGATTATTTAGGAATCTAAGGGAACAAGATGGCTTAGCTTACCAACTTGGATCTTTGTACACCTCAAAAAAATTGGGCGGCGATTTTATGGTTTACATCGGAACAAATCCTGAAACTCTAAATTATACGAAAGAAAAGATCAAAAATGAAATTGAACGTCTGAAGAAAGAATTTGTTTCAGATAAAGAATTGGAAGATGCGAAGTCCAGACTTAAAGGAAGTTTTGTAGTTGCACTTGAAACAAATTCTGAAAAAGCTTCTACGATATGCAAATTTGAAGCATTGGGATTGGGATATAACTTTATGCCGGAATATCTTAAAATGATAGATAATGTTACTGCTTCAGACATATTGAGCGTTGCAAATAAATATTTTAACAATATTTATGTAGAGTCAATAGTCAAATAAAATATTAAATATTACGCGTTTATTTTTATAATATAAGGTATTTTAAAAAATAATATAAAACATCATTTGAGCGATATATAAAAGGCATTTGCATCAATTGCTCAATTTTAAATTATCTAAAAATATATAAACATACCTTAAAAATTCTTTACAAATTGTTCAAAAACTAATAAAAATGCTTGCATTCGGAATTTTAGCAAATATTATAGTAAAGGATGTTGGATTATAACATCTAATTGAAAGCCGAAATAGAGGAAATTAAATGGCAAAGGACGTAATAGAAATTGAAGGTACGATTCTGGAATCTATGCCTAATGCAATGTTCAGAGTAAAACTCGAGAATGATCACGAGATATTGGCACACATTTCAGGAAAAATCAGAAAAAATTTCATAAGAATTCTTCCGGGCGACAGGGTAAAGGTTGAAATGACACCTTACGACCTTACAAAAGGAAGAATAACTTTCAGACTTAAATAATATAGATATAAAAGAAAAGGAAACGAAATTATGAAAACTAGAAGTTCAGTAAAACCTATGTGCGATAAGTGCAAGGTTATCAAAAGAAAAGGCAGAGTTGCTGTTATTTGCGAAAACCCTAAACATAAACAGCGTCAAGGTTAATTGTTTTAGAAGTGAAGTACAAAAAATAAAGGAAAGAAAAAATGGCAAGATTAGTAGGGGTAGACTTACCTCGTAACAAAAGATTAGAAATCGCTCTTACCTATATTTACGGAATAGGACCAGCAAGAGCAAAGAAAATTCTTGAAGTAACAGGAATTTCTCCTGATTTAAGAACAGATGATTTAACAGAATCAGATATTAAAGAATTAAGAAATGCTTTATCTGAATACAACATTGAAGGTGACTTGAGACGTGAAGTTGCAATGAACATCAAACGTCTTCAAGAAATCAATTCATACAGAGGAATGAGGCACAAAAAAGGACTTCCCTGCAGAGGACAAAGAACAAAAACTAATGCGAGAACACGCAGAGGTAAAAAGACCACTATAGCAGGTAAGAAAAAATAGTTAACGAAAATAAATAGTAATTAAAATAAGGAAAAGAAAAATGGCAAGACCAAAAACTACAAAGAAAAAAGAAAAGAAGAATGTATTGCAAGGAGTTGTGCATATTCAGTCGAC
>CAJOOA010000030.1 GCA_905236055.1 Candidatus Gastranaerophilales bacterium
CGAATTAGAGCCGATTGCCCTACAATACGGGCTCAGTACGAGTTCCGAATTGGAGGAGTACGTCAACGAACTTCGATTGGCGAAGATGCAAGCCGCCCGAGGACCGTAATACCCTAGGAAATAACACATCGGATTGATATTACAAAAGACTATTTACATCCTCAACAATCAATTCCGGTTTTAGACGATACCTTGTATAGAGTTCTTCAATAGGAGTTCTGTCCGTAAATTCTTTTGCGGCACCGTAATTCAGGACCTTCATATCAGAACCGCCATAGAACCTTGTAATCATTTCACCGAACCCTCCGTCTAAGAGTCCGTCTTCCAGTGTTATTACAAATTTATGGTTGGATTTTAAGGATTCCATCAACTCTTCATCAACCCCTGTTATGAACCTTGGATTAATTAGAGTCGGGTTTAAGCCGAATTCGGATTTTAGAAGATTTGCAACCTTTTCCGCGAGAGGATAAAAATTCCCTAGCCCGAGAATTGCAACATCTGCGCCTTGTTGAGTTACCTGATATTTGTTCAAAATCGAATAATCCGTTTTGTCTTCGCCTTTCGAAACAAGCTCAAGATTCGGAACTCTTATTGCGACGGGATATTTTGTCTGTTCAACAGCCCAGTTGAGCATAGCCAAATACTCTTCCTTATAAACTGGCGCAAGATAAACCATATTTGGTATATTTTTAATCAACGGAATATCAAATGTACAAAGGTGAGTGGCATCTGCGCTTGAAATTCCGCCCCAATAAACAAGCATAGTAATTGGGGAACTGTTCAGGCACAAATCTTGTGAGAGTTGGTCATAAGTTCTTTGTACAAAAGAGCTCATAACAGCCCAAATCGGTTTGGCTCCGCTTTTTGCAAGCGCCGAACCGTAAGCGCAAGCGTGCTCTTCCGCAATCCCTACATCCGTATATTGTTTCCCGAGTTTTTCTCTGAATGCTTTATCCCAACCAAACACTCCCGGAGTACCAGCATTTATCGCAACAAGCGTTTTGTCAGACTTTACTTTATTTAAAATAAAATCGTTTGTTATTGAATTATAACTTTCCTCTGCGGCAAAACTCTCCGGCTTTTTATCTAAAGCACCGGGCAAAATCCAATGGAACGCTTCTCTGTTTTCTTCGGCAACTTTACACCCCTTGCCTTTTTGCGTACAAACATGAACAACGACCGGACGGTCAATATCTTTAACCTTTTTAAAGGTGTCGACAAGCGCTTCAACATTATTACCCTCTTTTACAAAGTAATAATCATATCCCAAGCCCTTAAAGAAATTGTTCTCAGCTTCGCCTTGATTTTCTCTCAACTCTCTTAAATTGTCGTACAAACCGCCATGGTTTTCCGCAATTGACTGGTCGTTATCGTTGACTATCACAATAAAGTTCGAACCTAAAACCGCGCCGTTATTAAGTCCCTCCAAGGCCTCGCCGCCGCTCAACGAACCGTCTCCGATTAGGGCGACTACGTTATACTTTTCACCTTTTAAATCACGGGCTTTTGCCACACCTGATGCCAAACTTACAGACGTTGAAGTATGACCGACTTTAAACAAATCGTATTCACTTTCTTCGGGAGCAGTGTATCCGGTATAGGTTAAATATTTTTCAGGATTAAGAAAGCCCTCTTTTCTGCCAGTAAGAATTTTATGAGAATAACATTGGTGAGAAACATCAAAAATAAACTTGTCTTTTGGTGCATTAAAAACATAATGCATTGCAATAATCGTCTCGACAATGCCTAAATTCGGACCTAAATGCCCGCCTATTGTATTAACTTTTTTTATTATTAGCCCCCGCATTTCATCGGCAAGCTGCGCCATATCACCAAAACTTAAATCACTCAAATCCGTTGGGTTATTTACTTTGTCTAAAATCATTAAAAATTCTCTCCTTAATTTCGATGTTTCTTGAATCTTACGCCCTCAACCTCGTGCACATCTTCAGTTACGATAAAGGCCTTTGGATCTACCTCGTGAACAACATCTTTTAATTTTGCCATAGCAAATTTGTTAACTACGCAAAAAGTTATAATCTTTTCCTGTTTTGAATATCCGCCAGTTGCTTTTAAATATGTTACGCTAACATCAAGCTCTTTCATAATTTGGTCGCCGATTTCACGGTAATAATCCGATACAATCCGCACGGATTTTGCTTTGTCCAAACCCTCAAGAACCGCATCAATCGTTTTTGAAGCGACAAAATAAGTCAAAATGGAATAAAATGCCCTATCCCATTCTTCAAACACAACTCCTGCCGCCGCATATATAAAAAGATTTATAAACATTAAAAGTTCGCCGACAGATATTATTTTAAGCCGTTTTGAAAGAAAAAGCGAAACCATCTCCGTTCCGTCAAGAGACGCGTTGTGCCTCAAAATCAAACCGACACCTATACCAAGCAAAATACCGCCGAATATTGATACAAGCAAAGGGTCTTCCGTAACATGATGGAACTGTGATACAACGTTTGTGGCAATCGCAAGTAATGCAATCGCAAAAAATGTATTAATCACAAACTTTTTCCCTATGGTTTTATATGCCAAAAGCACGAACGGAATATTTATACAAAATATCAAAAGACCTAAATTCCAGTTAGTCAGGTACGATACCATCATTGAAATACCGATGACACCGCCGTCAATAATTTTGTTTGGCAAAAGGAACATTTCCAATGCGACTGCAACAATAAAGGCACCAATTATGAGAAAAATTCCCCGTCTTAAAAATTCAATGAACAATTCCTTTTTGGTCTTAACCCTGACAACCGGTTTTTTTCTCATGAAAAACACTGTAATCCGCCCCCTCGTACCTATATTGTTAAATTTTGCCATTTTAAATTCGACAAGATGTAAGTATGTTTTTACTTACCCTTTACCCATACTTTTTTTTCAAGAAGTTTGTCAAAAATATTTTTATGTTTAACATCACCTTCTTTGGTTTTTACGCCCAAAATTGCCTCCAAGTCCGCTTTTAATGTCGTCAAATCTTCGTATTTTTTCAACATTCCGTCCATGCATATCGAAACATCACCCGTTTCTTCGGACACGACTAGACAAGCGGCATCCGACACCTCGGACATTCCTATTGCAGCCCTATGACGAGTCCCGTATTTCCAACTTAATTTCGGGTCTTCTGTCAGCGGCAACAAAACACCTGCAGAATGGATTCTGTTTTTATCTATTATCATCGCACCGTCATGCAGAGGTGTATTTTGATGAAATATAGTTAAAATTAATTCGGCAGAAATCCTTGCGTCAATTACGGTTCCGACTTCGGAATATGCGGCATTTATAGCTTTTTTAAACACTATAAGCGCACCCGTTTTTGTCTTAGTAAGATATTTTACCGCTTCTATTATCTCTTTAATAATATCTACATCACGTTCATCAATTTCTTTTGCGGAACTCTTTGCAAACAATACTTTTTTTATGAATCCCGGCTGACCGAGATATCCCAAAAATCTTCTGAGCTCGGGTTGGAAAATAACAATCAAACTTAGGGCAACCAAAATAACCAGCGTTTTGAAGAAACCGCCGATTATTTGCAAATTAACGGTTATAAGAAGTTCACTGAAAATCCAAGCCAAAAACAGGATAAACAAACCCTTTACCAACTTTTCAGATTGCGTATTTTTAATAAATTTCTTATAAAAAACTAAAATAACAAGCCCTATGAAAACAAGCTGCAAAATATTCACCCAATTCAGCGACCAGCCAATGGGGTTTAACCAACCATGCAAGAGTGAAAACAACCTATTTATCATTACTTTCTCAACCTATCGGGAATCTCTTCCAATCTTATCAAATCTTCTAAAGACTCTCTATTTACTATAATATCAGATTGTGAATTATTTACAAGTACCATTGCAGGTTTTTTTGACCGATTATAATTAGAGCACATCGAATAATTATATGCACCTGTATTGAAAACACAAAGAATATCGCCTTCTTGCGGTGCAGGAAGCTTTATATTTTCAATTAAAATATCACCGCTTTCACAATATTTGCCCGCTACTGTAACAATTTCATCAACTCTGTTTTCTGCCGGATTAACTATTTCGGCATAATATTTTGCCTGATAGGTTATCGGTCTTGTATTATCTGCCATTCCGCCATCTACTGCAATATATTTTGTTCCGTTCGGAACCTGTTTGGAACTCCCTACGGTGTATAAAGTTACTCCGGCAGTTGAAATTATACTTCTGCCCGGCTCTATATAGACAATCGGATATTCCAAATTATGTTTTTCACACGAAGTTTTTAAAGCTTCAATAACCGCAGCACCAAACTCTTCTACAGAAGGCGGAGCATCCTCTTCTGTATATTTAACCCCCAAACCGCCACCTATATTAATCTCATTCAAATCCAAGCCAAAGGTTTGATTTATTCTTGATAATTCTTTGACAAGAATTTCAATCTCATCCTTAAACGACTGATTCTCGAATATTTGAGAACCTATATGCGCATGCAATCCCTTTAAGCTCAAATTTTTATATTTATTTATCACAAGATTAACGATTTCATCCGTTTGCGACAAATCAAACCCGAATTTTGAATCAATTTGTCCCGTTTTTATATAATCGTGAGTATGACATTCTATTCCCGGCGTTACTCTCAATAGAATATCCGCAACAACCCCTTTCTTAGCGGCTAAATCATTCAATAATTCGGCTTCATAAAAATTATCCACCGAGAATCTGCCGACTTTCATATCCAACGCAAACTCCAACTCATCTGCGCTTTTATTATTACCGTTAAATGTGATTTTGGACATATCAGCACCGGCTTTGTAAACAGTATAAATTTCGCCTGCTGATACCGTATCAAAACCGAAATTTTCTTCTATAAGAATTTTTGATATTGCAAGATTAGATAGCGCTTTTGATGCATAGGTCATGCGAATGTTTTTATAATCATTAAACGCATTGCGGTATTCTCTGCATATACCCCTCAAAGACTGCTCATCAACTATATAAAGAGGAGTGCCGTATTTTTTCGCCAAATCAACCAAATCACAACCTCCTATTGACAAATTTGGAGTGTTAGCCGTTGTCAGTGGTTTTATTTGCTGATTTATACTCATCTGTATAGTCCTTCTTTTGTTATAACTACATTTGCCACTTGTATTATACCATAATTGAAAATCAGTCGTATGGAGGATTTATTTGCAAAAGTACTAAAGTTTGTCGCATCACTGTCGAGTAAATATGTATACATCGACATTTGGTTTTTGGAGAAAATATGACAGAACAAACACTTACCCCTATTTATGTACCGATGAGTGAAAGCAGCGGTATATTAGAGAAAGCTCGTGCAGCACACGAAAAGTACCTTATAAAACAACAAGAAGCTGACCTTGAAACAGCGATTGAATATTATGTTGATGCAATAAAAGCATCCCCGTCTCTTTCTGAAGCTTATTACAGATTGGCAAGCTTATTGCTTATAAAAGGCCAAATATCGGTATCAGGGGCTTTGGAACAGTGCAAAACCGCCTTGACTTTGGAGCCGCATAACCCGAATGCACATTTATATACCGGCTACTTCCAATGTTTGAACGGGCAGTATGAAGAAGCTGAACGTGAGTTCTATGAAGCAATCTTAAGCTCAGGTAAAAATTCCGCAAGACCAAGATTGTTCTTATCAAAAGTATTGTTCAATAAAATTAAAAACAAGCATGGCAAAGCAAACGATGTGGCAAAATTTATATACTACTTCCTTTCAGGAAGCGCAATGATAATGTGGGATTGCCCCTCAATTAAAATGTTTTGCAAATTCTTGGCTAACGATTTTTCTGTATTTTCTTACGTTGCACTCGGAGAAACTTTCGAGAAGATGAAGCTTTTCCCGTCTGCATTGGAGGCATATAACAAGGGCTTGGAAAAGACCGAACAGGGTAATGTTTTTTACAGAAAAATGGGAGATTTGGCGCTTGAATGCAATAATATAGATGCTTCGCTTGAATATTTCAAAAAAGCCCACGAAATGAACCCGGCAGACAGAGAAATCTTAATTAAGCTTGCAACTATTAACCAAACTTATAAGCCGGATGATATAAATTTAACAATTGATTATTACAATTCCTTGCTCGAATTCGGCGAAGATTTGGATAAAATATACTATGAACTCGGTCATTTATATTTGAAAAAATTAGACAAAATACACGCTGTATCCGCATTTAAACTTGCAGCAGAAATCAACCCTGAAAATCCATACTATAACAATTCACTAGCTTATGCTTATGTAAAAGCGGAACTTTATGACGATGCTATCGAATACTATCAGCAAGCAATAAAATTAAATCCTGATTCGGAGTGGACTTCAATTGTATGCCACGCATTAGGTGCAATTTACGCTGATATTAAAGAAAATTATGAGGCCGCTGAAGCCGCATTTAACGCAGGAATGATACTTGACCCGAATAATGTTGATATCCAACTTTCACTAGGCGATTTGTATATGACTCAGAACGATATTGATAAAGCAATTAAAACTTATTGTGATGCAATATCCGTAGATCCTTTAAATTTTTTGACTTATGCAAAAACAGGGCTTGCTCTTTGGGAAAAAGATTACCTTGAAGAATCAGTAGTTTCTTTCCACAAATCAATTGAATTAAATCCTGATTTTGAAATTGCTCAGAATAATTTGGGAGTTGTTTATTTAGACGGTTACGGCGATCCTAAAGAATCACTGCAATATTTCAAACGTGCTATTGACTTGAACCCGAACTATACGCTTGCATACTTTAACCTTGCTCGTGCATATCAGGCAATCGGAGATAAGTCGCTTGCTGCAGAATATTATCAAATAACTATGGATTTAAATAAAATTACCGAAGAGTTATCAGAAAAAGATATCAGAAAAAGAATCTTCGATTTGTTTGAATAATGACTAAAACTTCACGGTCGG
The DNA here is from genome assembly GCA_905236055.1 of Candidatus Gastranaerophilales bacterium. Lineage (GTDB taxonomy): Bacteria > Cyanobacteriota > Vampirovibrionia > Gastranaerophilales > Gastranaerophilaceae > CAG-196. Next base: position 6,919 of record CAJOOA010000030.1, read on the forward strand.
GATTCCGGAAGATTAATATTCTCTATAGCTATAATATTTGTGTTAAAATATTTATAGTCATTTAGGGAGCGAATAATTGAGGGGAAAGTTTTTATTAATCATAGCCGCACTGATTTTGGGTTCTGTTTCAGTACACGCTGAAGCCGGTTTAAGGACCTTATTTTTAGAAAATAATGCAGTCATTTGCGGAATTAACATCAGAACTTTCAATGCACAGGATAATAACGGTAACGGAATTATTGATGAAAATGAAACCAGAGGAAATTTCATTAACGCAATTGACCGTCTTGATGAATTGAAATCTATGGGAATAAATACCCTGCATATACTGCCGATAACTCCTGTAGGAAAGCTAAAAGCACTTGGTACAGCGGGTTCATTATATGCAATCTCTGATTTTACGAGTATAAACAACCAGCTGATTGATAAAAAATCCAAATTATCACCGGAAGAACAAGTAAAATTATTTTTTAATGAATGCCATAAACGAGGTATTAACGTAATCGTAGATTTGCCAAGCTGCGGCAGTTATGATATGTTTCTAAAGAATCCGGAATTATTTATTAAAGATGAAAAGCAACTTTCCGTTGTGCCTACCGATTGGACTGATGTACGGCTTTTAAATACGGGAACTAATGAAAAACTCAATGAGGATTTAATTAATATCCATAAAAAATTTATAGATATGGTAACAGATTTAGGGGCAGACGGAATAAGGGCTGATGTCGCAACTATTAAGCCGTCAAGCTTTTGGGAAGAACTTATTAAGTATACAAGGGATAAAAACCCGGAATTTATGTTTTTAGCAGAGGCCTCCGATTCTTGGAGAGAATCACCCTCTGAGCATGCACAATTTACCGCATACGACAAATTGCTGGAGGTCGGGTTTGACGGATATTACGGAAGTTTCTTCAATTTAAAAGATTGGGAAAAAGCTTCCGATTTATATGAACATATTAAGTTCAATAAAAAACTGTTATCCTCCTTTAATGAAGATAAAAGTGTAATATTATCGTTCACAACCCATGATGAACTGAGTCCGATTTTGTTACACGGAGAGAATTTTTCCAAGATGATTTGCTGGCTTGAAGGAACCTTGCCATACAACCCGTATATTATAGACGGCTTCACGACCGGTGATGATTATATTTATCCGCTCGAAAATACTAAAGCAGCCCAAACCGAAACCGATGACGATTATTATTTCGTACACAGGGGTAAGTTAGATATTTTTAATTTTTCACGTCGTCCCGGAGGAAATAACGAAACAATCGCCAAAGAATATAAAGATGCCGTTGCCTTCAGAGAAAACCATTTGAAGATAATAACTCATGGTAGTTTTGTACCTTTAAAAACCGAATTTGAAAATATTTTTGCCTTTGCAAGATGTTATGATAACAAGACTATTATTGTAATAGGAAACTTGGATTACAAAAATTCTTACAAAAAAACTAAAATAAAAATTTCAGGAATAAATAAAATAAGAGAAATTATTCCTGTTACGGAAGATACAAATTTCAAAATCCGCGGGAATAAATTGTCAATTGATTTAGCCCCCGGAGGAATCAAGGTTTTACTAATTAACAAATTTTCTTTATAATATAAGCAAGCGAGGATTAAAATGAAACAAAGAATAATGTCGGGTATGCGTCCGACCGGTAAATTACATTTAGGCCATTATCTCGGAGTAATTGACAATTGGGTTAAACTACAAGATGACTATGAATGTTTTTATCAGGTAGCAGATTGGCATGCCTTAACAACGAAGTACGACAAAACCCAAACATTAAGACAAGATGTTATAGATGTCGTATCCGATTGGCTTGCCTGTGGTATAGATCCGGAAAAATCCACTGTATATGTACAGTCTTTGGTCCCTGAAACCGCAGAATTACATATTTATTTAAGTATGATAACCCCTCAGAATTGGGTGGAAAGAGATCCTACCCTCAAAGATATGGCCAAAATACTTAAATCGAAAGAGGGTATGGGCACTCAAGTAAACTACGGATTAATGGGTTATCCGGTACTTATGACTGCGGATATTCTGCTCTTTAATGCAGATTTCGTGCCGGTAGGAATTGATCAGGTCGCACACGTCGAACTTTCTCGGGATATTGCCAGAAGATTTAACAATGTATATAATACCGAATTCTTTAAAGAACCACAGCCGAAATTAAACAATTGTTCTTTAATCTGCGGTTTAGACGGAAACAAGATGGGTAAATCTTTCAATAATGATATTAAAATCTCAGATACGGAAGAAGATACAGCCAAAAAGGTAATGACCGCAATTACGGATAGAAGCCGCATAAGACGTGACGATCCGGGCCATCCTGACGACTGTGAAGTTGTATATAAGTACTGGAAAATATTCGGCACAAATGAAGAAGTAGAAACCGTATGCTCGGAGTGTAAAGCCGGAACAAGGGGCTGCGCGGACTGCAAACGTCAATTAGGCGCAAAAATTAACAAACGTATGCACGAAATCAGACAACGCAGAAAATATTATGAAGACAACCCTGAGGTAGTAGAAAAAATAATCAGAGAGGGTTCTGAAAAGGCACGGCTGGAAGCTCAAAAAAACATTGCGAAAATACGTAAATTAGTAAAAATGTATTGATAAAAAAAAAGGGGCATTGCAAATTTGCCCCTTCTTGATAAAAGAAAAAAGGAAATATTGATAAAAAAATTTTTATTACCTATTAGCCGCCGCCACCCCAACTGAACATGTTTATATCATCTTTAATCAAAGCTTGAATTGACTGAATTTCAGTATTTATGGCCTCAAGCTTTGCTGATAACTCTTTCATATCTATATCTATTGCATCTTCTTTTGCTTTTAATTCTTCTCTCTTTGCTTCATATTCCACTGTAACAAGTTCTCTTTTTTCGGCGTCAGTTCTCTTTTCTAATCTGCCGGACATAGTATAATAACTCAAAGGTTCTACATCCCCAATATGCCCAAAAGAGTCAATTTCGGATATAACAAAAGTACCTGAAGTTAGTGCATCAGAAACATAAGAACTGTTATTTTTTATACTTTCATTATATTTTGTAGTCCATCCGTTAGCTGTAGCTGCCTCAAAGATTGGAGTATAAAATGCCAATAACCTTTGTATCATTTCATTCTTCGGGTTTGTTATTGTAGTTGTTGACGTTCCGATATTATTTCCGGTAAGAGCATTATAAACACTATTCGTCCAGTCAATATCATCAAATCCGTTTTCAAATTCTTGTTTTGTAAATCCCGGGAACAATTTGTTCATAATCTCAGGAATTTTATCATCAGGTATATCTCCGCCTTCTTCTATCCCGCAAACTGACATTATTGCATTAGCAATGTTGTCCGGCATAATAACGTACCCAAAGCAATCTGTAAGAATCAATCTGTTATCATCTTTAACCGGAGCTGTGCCGGAAACCATCGACAAGTTTGTATAACCGGTAAAGTACTCTAAATTAACTTCATTGTACTTACCGTCTGCATAATAAACGACACACTGCTGCTTTAATTTACTGTTATATTCAGTAGCCAGTTTAGAGGACTCGTTTGTTAAATTCTGTTTGTCGAGTGCCTTCAAGGAAATATTCAACTCGCAACGTGATTTCTCGCGAGTCAATCTTAATAATTCTATCTGGCTAACTGCTAATCCCATAAATCTTTCCTTAAAATATTTCCTTTATGCTTTATATATCGGCATATTTTTTGAAAACTTTAGCTTTTTATAGCAAAGATTTACAAAACTTTACAAAGAACCTTTATGTAAAATAAACAGTTTTAAGATATGTAAATATTTGACAAAACACTTGCAAAAATAATGATTATGTGTATAATATGAGTCATAGGAGGCGTAAAACCTTTAAAGACGGGAAATAATTTGATTAAAATTCCACAAATCACATTGTATATTCGTTTTTTAAAGTTTTTGTTTCCGAGAGAGTAGAAAAGTGTATAGGAGATTTATCATGAACAAAGAAGAATTGGTAAAAGAAATTTCAAAGAAGACTAAATTGTCTCAAAA
>CAJOOA010000031.1 GCA_905236055.1 Candidatus Gastranaerophilales bacterium
CTCGTTATTCACTTATATTGTTCTTACTTGCGCTCCTCTGCTGACTTACTACCAGTGGGTTTGCGCTTTTGGTTTGGGCGCGCATTGGCGCTCATTGTTCACTTATTAGAATTATTGTCCTCTTATTGCACTTTGCAGATTAGTAAATTGACGTCTTTCCAAGTTTGACAAAATCAAATACTGTGTACCGGTTTTTGATAAATCCATCATTTCACGTTCCAATTCGACATTATTTCCGTCAATATTACTTCCGTTGTATATGTCATTAACATATTGCGGTCTGTAGGTTTCCATTGTATTGGATTTTAAATATGCTGCTTCCTGTTGAGTCGGAATTCTGTATTTGTGGATTTCTCCGGTGAAAACATCAACATTTGGAGGAACATATTCAATACTGTTTTGACCTTTTATATAGTCTTTCAAGTCCTCTTTTTCGATAATTTCCGCGAGTTGACTTTCAAACGCAACTTCTTTTCTCTGATAATCCGGTGTCATAACGTTTGCAATATTGGAAGATATTGCGTGCTGCCTTTCTATCAGACCATCCATGCCCAGTTTTGTTATTTCAATTGTTCTCGATGAAATCAAATCCATTGCGCTACTCCTGATTTACCAAACCTAAGCGTACAGTAAATTCTGTGTAATCTTCACTTGAGCGTGAAAGCTCAATTTGTCCCAATTGTTCTTCTATGGATTTTTTACAAATCCACAGACCCAAGCCGGAGCCGTTTAATTTTGTCGTGAATCCTTCATCAAATATTTTTTCCGGTTCTTTAATACCCGGTGCATTATTTGATACCGTAATTATCGCAAAATCTTCTTCTTTTTCGGCCGTAATCTTTATATACTTACCGTTTAAGGGGATGTCATCTTCTGCAGGGAACGCTTCAACCGCATTTTTTATAAGGTTTATAATGACTGCGGTTAATTTTTCCGAATCGGCCAATACAGTTGCGTTTGACGAAAATTCTGTTTGGAATTCTATACTGCGTCCTTCTGCATAAACTTTTGCAAGCCCAACAGCACTTTCTGTAATCTTATCAAGTTCAACAGGTATTAATTCGGAATTTTCTTTTGTTTTTAATGACAACAAGGAATTGTTTGCCATCGCAATACTTCTGTTTATTGCGTTCAAAGCATTAATAATGCTGTCTTTATTCTCTTCATCCTTTTCAAGATACTTTCTTATAATTCCCGAATACAAATCGCAAATTGAAAGCTGATTTTTGATTTCGTGAGCTATAACGCGAGATTTTTTCTGCGCATAATCAGAATCAACAAGAGTCCCCGCACTTTGTTCTGCGTATCCCAAAACAGCGTCGCTTGCGGATTCTTCAAGATTTTCAAGCAGCTTTCTAAGAGATGCATTTAAAAGGGAATTATCACGTCTGTCAGGGGTAAATTTTTCTTTGTACTGTGTTAAATCAACTTTAGAATTACGCTGAATTATATCCAGCGGCTCTGTTTGAAGTTTTGAGTTGTACAAAGAATAATATCTGACGGTATTTTTATCTCCTGTGTTATAATCCCAGATTAATACCGCTACAAATCTGTGGGTCATAACGCAGATAAATTCCGTGTTGGCCCAAACTTTTTCAACTAAATTGTTTGATTTATCAGAATAATCTATTGATTCAATTTCGGAAAATTCAAGGCGTTTGAACAAACCTTGCAAACCCTCTCTTTGTTCGATTCTATGGAAAACAACTCCGCTTTCCGGCTCGTCAAGCAGCGGCTCCAACACCGAGCGAACAAGACATTTTAGTGCTTGTTTGGTTAGAAACCTGTTTCCTTGAGTTTCAATCAGTTCTTTTAAGTAATTTTGCTGTCTGACTATTTTCCGCATTAATCAATCTCCATATATTAAACCGTTTAGAATTATCTTCCGGCTAATACATTTACACCTTTTTTAGTTAAGAATCCGTTATTGATTGCATACAAAACAGCTTGAGTTCTGTCATTAACCTGAAGTTTTTGGAAAATATTATTTACGTGAGTTTTAACTGTGGTTTCAGAAATAAATAACTTCGCTGCAACGCCTTTGTAAGTAACACCCTGGGTTAAAAGTTCCAAAACTTCTTCTTCTCTTTGTGTTAAATATGACAAAAGATTTTCTTCGTCTGATTCCATCTTTGAGTTTTCTTCTCTGAAAGATTGTTGAAAATATTCGAAGAATCTTGAAGAAAGAGCAAGCGGTAAATAGATTTTTCCGTTTAATACTTCTTCAATTGCATAAATTAATTGAGCGGATGCCATGGTTTTAAGCACATAACCTCTTGCGCCGATTTTCATTGCTCTAAAGATTAAGTCTGCATCGTCGTAACCTGAAAGTGCAAGAACTTTTGTATCAACATCAAGTTTGCCGATTTCAATGATACCTTGCAAACCATCTCTGTCAGGCATGTTCATATCCAAAAGTACGATATCCGGTTGATATTTTTTGATTAAATTTAAACCAACCGTAACATTAGTTGCGATTCCCACAACATCAAACGTACCTTCAAGATTCAGCAATTCTCTGATGCCGACAAGATGTTCATAATTGTCATCAATAAGTAAAACTTTTGATTTTTGCTTAAATTCGCGTCTCATACTCTCTCCTTCTCTCCCATATCCAAATAATTTAAATAAATTGTGTTTTTTACCGTTCTACCCCATGTATATTACCCCTTTTTAGAGGATTGTTTCATCGATAGAATGGTTGATTTCAGCTCGTTTTGGATAGATTGAAAGATTTAGACCACATGGTCTAGGGGTAAATATAAACCAAATGATGACAAGGATTTTGAACCATGCCTGACAAAAAATCTAATCTACTTTAAAAAGTCTACTCAAAAAAGATTAGGTTCATCTATTGAACCCAAATTATTTTGTTACGTTAATAAATATTTACAAAAACAGCAATTTTTTGTTACCAAAATACTTTATAAATATAGGGGAATAACGGGATATACTAGATGGCAGCAGTTAGTAAAATTGTCAAATATTTTGTTAAACCGGGGAAAAGCATACTTATTAATAAAGGTATGCAGAGTTCCGAAAATTTCTTCTGCAAATTGGCAGGAGATGTGTCCAAAAATGGGAAAATAATACCAAATGCATCAACGCAAGCAAAGCTTGGTGATGCGTCTGTTTTTATTGATGCCTTGTTAAAACAACAGCTACCTGAAGCAAAAGCTCAAGTTCAATTAATGTTTGAGGATTTAAATTCTGTTGTTAAAACTACGCATCGTGCAAAAGGAATTTTATCAATTGACTCAAAACTACTCAGAGAAATTAATAAAACTGCTGACAAAACATTTCATAATATTGCAGAAGCTACAAGTCATATAGGAGATGGCATAGGTTCAAGAGTTATTACTAAATCACTAGGAAAGTTGAAAAAAGAAGAAATTCAAAAAATGATATCCGAAATGACGATACAGGGCAGAAAATTAACTGCAAGGGAAGAATCGCTATTGACCAAATTTATTTATGAAAAACCTATGCACCCTGTTGAATACAAGGAAGGATTTAAATTATTTGAACAATTTGCAACTCCCCTTGTCGAAAAACGCTCTTGCGAAGTTGTTAACCAGTTAAAACTCGGAGTTATAAAACACAGAATTCAATCGGGAGAACTTTCTGTTGCGAAAGCTGAGGAAATGTTCGGGGCAAATATAGTGAAAAAAGCTCAAGCGAGCGATGTATTGCCGTTACAAATTACTGAAATAAATAACTATAAAGGTATGTACGGTTTATCTGAATTTACGGACAATCAAATCGCAGAATTGAGTGTAGTTATAAATAGCGGAAAAACTGCCGGTCAAAGGGCAATTGTATATTCAGATCCTAAATATTCCAAGATAATTGAACGTTGGGGAGATAGCGTCGATAATTCTCTTGTTTTATCCGAACAAGAAGCCCAAAAAGTTATGAAAGAAACAATTAAGCCATCAGGTTATAGGACAGCGCAAATAAATGTTATACATTCAAACGGTGCCTTTGGTGAAATACAATTTAAAGGTGAGCAAACGCTTATGTTCGGCGAGTATGAACACATTGCTTATGATTTAAGACAGGGTAAAAATACTTTAGGCGAAATTTTTGATGAATATGGAACTGCTATTAAAAAATTAAATAATACGCAATATTCTAAATACAATGAATATTTACAAAGGTGTTATAATTATTACAATAGGATTGAGCTCGGCTTGCCGGCTGTAAAACCGGAATTACCGAGAGGTTTTGATAAAGTTTTATCTGTAGATAATATGAAAATCTTACATAACAAAAATCAACAAATGCAGAGATATCTCAATAAAGGATTTTCACAGCATTTACAAGAAGTCGCTTAAAATTAGGAGTAAAAAATGACGAAATGTGCTATCATAAAAATGAATAATATAGATAAATCAAGGAATAAAGCGTTAAGCATGGAATTATCTTCAGAACTCGGTAAACTTTTAGAAACAACTATTGACCGTATTGATAAAGAAATACCTGATGTTGGTTACTTCCGCGATATAGTTGTGAAATTTGATAATGATAATAAGCCAAAAGAATTATTTGCCAAAAACATAGCTTTAATAATAGAACGAGATGCACAAAATGAAGGCAAAGGATATCTTGGAGTTTCTGCCCTTCATCCGCAAATGTTGAAAGATTCAACCATATATATAATGAATGGAACCCGTGAAGAATTATTGAACTATCTGAAAAAAGAAGATTCCAAAACAGAAATTCTTGGAATAGTTCAGGAACTTGATGATGCTCTGAAAAAAATTAAATAAATTATTTATAAAAGTTTTTTAATAGGTTCTCTGCGATTATCCAATCCTGTTTTTCGTCTATTTCATAGCCGGTTTCAGGCGGAAGTTCGTAGAATTCGATTTTGCCAGATAATCTGCAATTTGAATCAAGAATATTTCCTACAGAATTTATGTAGCAAGCACCGTTTTCTACGATTAGCCCTTGAAAATCCTGTCTTCTCGGACGATTTTGAGGATTATAATTAATTGGTTTAATTCCATCCGGAGTTTCTATCCAATGGAATTGTTTTTCTCTCACGCATGAAAAAATGGAATCAGCGCCGCTTTCAACTAATTTTTTCATCATTCCGTCAATGTGTTCTGATTTTAAAAGCGGGGATGTCGCTTGGATCAGAATAAACTTATCCTCTCTTTGCAAATCTGACTTATTAATATATTCAAGCATTACACTTTCAGTGGAAGAAGTATCTTGTGCGTTAGCGGGTTCTCTATCGTATACTTCGGCTTTGTCAAAACCAAACTCTAAAACTGTATTTTTAATTTTTTCACTATCTGTTGCGACAACAATTTTATCAACGCATTTTGCTTCATTTGCGGATTTAAGCGTCCAATAAACAAGCGGTTTTTCATTGATAATTTTTATATTCTTTAACGGTATGGATTTTGAACCGCCACGGACCGGTATAAAAGCTATATTCATCTTTTTTCTTCCTCCAAAACTTTTATCATATCGTACATTGTTTGATTATAAGGTGTCGGGTTATTATGCTTTCTTCCCAAACGAATAATTTCTCCCGCAAAAATATCAACTTCGGTTTTTCTTCCTGCCAAAATGTCTTGAAGCATAGATGTTTTCCCATCATTAGTCATCCGGGAAAGTGCATCAATAGCATCTCTTTCAAGGTTTTCCAGTCCTTTTACACCCTCTTTTATGGCAACAGATTTAACCTCTAGAATAATTTTTTTTGCGAATTCTTTAAATGCCTCTGTTTTCATATCCCCAAAAGACAGATTCATAATAGCGGAGGGCTGATTTGAAAAGACATTCAGCGTAAACTTGAGCCAGAGAGAGTAGATAATATCCTTTGGAATTTCATAATCTATACCACTTTGTTTAAAAAATTCTTCCAATAATTTAACTTTTTGTTGATTTTTCTTGTAAGGTGAACCGAAAACAATTTTTCCGACGCCGTCTTGGGTAACTTTGTTTCCGTCTCTTACTGCACTGTGCCCTATAAAATAAGAGTGTAAAACTTTATCCCAACCATATTTTTCTGCAATTTTTTCTTCGCTTGAAATCCCGTTTATTAAAGAAAGTATAATAGTTTTTTCATTAACACAATTTTTAATATAATTGATTGCGGAATCCAATCCGTTGAATTTTGTTGCAATTATTATCAAGTCTGTGGATTCTGCTTTTTCGGGGGTTACATAGTCAAGATAAATCTTTTTATTATTAAGTTCAGGCGGGGTTTCGGTGTATTTTTTCACCCTTATTTCATCGGCAAGAATTTTCAGCTCACAAATTTCTTTTAATTTGTCAGCATAAGTTAATCCTACGGCTCCAAGCCCGCATAACAATACTCTCTTTATTCCCATAAAATAATTTTACATCCGTTTTTTAGAGTTAACAAGTATGTAATCTATATCGGCATTACGTTAGACGGAAAAAATTCTCCGATAGCAGTAAATTTTCCTGTTTTTTCTTCCGTTCTCAAAACTTTGGCGGAGGAATTTGTCAGAATAAATTGGTTGGAAACTTGTTCATATTCGTTTTCTTGTAATATTCTATCGTAATTATCACCGGAATTTGTGTATTTTCGTGTTCTTATAAAAAGTCCGAATTTCTTATTTCGTCTTTTTATTTTACTTGTTGCAAAACTTAAAACTTCATTGAAATTCAAATTTTCCCAACCATTTTGAATAATATCCACAATATAGTTTTCGTTGTCGGAAGTTTGGATTACTATACATCCGATAATTTTACGGGTTTGCGGATTGATTATTGTGTATTTGAATTCATCAATATAAGAAAGTCCTTTAAAAATATCTTCCTTAAATTCAACGGCTTCGACGCTGAAAAGCGGACGAAAATGCGGAAGGAGAGAATCGTTGTAAATATTTGCAATTGCGGTTGAATCAGAATTTCTGAAATGCCTGTACTCTTTCTTATTGTATTCTGCATTCGGGAATTGTGTAATTCTCCAAAGCTTTTCGGCAGACATCTGACTGAAACCACATTTGTTGACAAACATTCCCAAAAGTTCGGGAAGATAATCGTCAACTTTTACAATAACTGAAGCGGCTCCCAAGGCCTTGTATTTTGAAACTGCATATTGAACGAGTTCCGTGGCTTCTTCATATGAATTTTCTTCAAAAAACAGCTTTTTTATTTCCACTCTTTTTTGTCTGCCCTTGTTGGGAGCGACTGTAATTAAGCCCTTTATTTCGTTATCATTTTTTAACACATAAGATTCCGGTAAATATTTCAACCAAAGAGGCAGAAGATGATGGAAAAGTATCAAGGGGTTGAACATAATACCGTTAATATACGCATTTCCGGCATCATTGTTCAGAAAAGATATCATTTCCAGCGTTTTCTTCTTATCAAAATATAAAAGCTTGCGAATTTTACTCATAAGAAGATTATAGCTTTATTATCGGATAGTTTCAAGCAAGCTAAATTTTTCTTTTAATATCCTCCATAAGAGCGTCATTAAATTCTTTTCTGTATAAAAATCCGAGATGTGCGCCGCAGTTTAAGCATTTTAAACGATCCCCCGTATATTCTTTAAGTTTCGCGAGCTGAGATTTGTTCACAAAATAGTCATCAAGCGAGTGATAAATCAGATAATTATTATTCTCTGAAAGGTATTTATTAATACTGTAAAGCGAGGTGTTACTTTTTTCCGGCTCTTCCATATCTGTTTCAAAATCTGCTAAGCCCAAATATTTTTCTGCATAATCCCTGTAGCTCATATTATTTATGGTTTCGTAGATGTCGGTTTTCTTATTATTCGGAACTTTTTCCAGGGCAAAAATTAAATCCGAAAGCTTTTGCCTGAGCACAAAAGTTGTGATAAGTTTTCCCTCTTCATCAGAAAACGGCAAAGTTTCTATATTTAAATCCCCTGAATTTTTAAGTTGATATAATTGAAGAATTTTTGCTGCAGTTACTGCTGTTTTTTGCTTAACCTCATCCGGATTTGTATTAAATTCTTCGCTGTTTTTATCAAGCTGTTTTAGTGCATATTTAAGTTCAATAGGCGGACAGACCGATATGAATTTATTTATTCCGAGAAGGTTATTCTTACTTTCGGTTTCTGCGACAAAAAGCGTATACATTGCGCCTAAAGAAGTGCCGATAATATTTTTTTCAGAGAATTCGCATTCGTATTTTGTTTGCAATTTTTCCAGAATTTTAGAGGTAACGAGTTGCAATTTTTGTGCATCATTATACGGAAATCCCGGGAAATATCCGTCCGGCATGCTTTTTACAAATTCCCATTGAAACGGATTCCCTTGCATTACAACTGAGTATCCAGCATCGTAAAACATTTTTGCAAAAATGACCGAATGGTGTGTCTTTGCACCTTCTCCGATGGAGGGATAAATAATCATAAGAGGTGAAGTTTTATCCCGCTGCATTATGTACTGAAATTGATATTCCGGCTTACCCTCAGTAATCTCTATTTTACCTGTCTTGATTCTTTTTGCGAAACTTCTGTTCCAAATAGAAAGTTCACCCCAAAAAGATTTATATACATCCGGATTTTCGAATAAGGCAGTGCGCATTGAATCCACCACCGGAGTTTGAGGGTTATAATTCTCGAGAATCAAATCTGCTTCATTTGTTTCATTTTGTTCTGCAAGCGTTTCTTCTTCAATAAGAAGCTCCTCCCTGTCAAGGTTGTTGTTCCTTATATAATTTTCCATTCCGAACAATTTTTTATGTATGTCGTAGGGGTCTGCATAAGTTGTTTCAATCATTCTGGCGAGCGGTTGCATATAAGAAGTTCTATTGAGCATAAGTCCGAATTTTACAATGGAAGTAACAGGTGCTGCTACGTAGAGGCAAGGGTCCAGGGCGGCTTCTAAAGTTCTTCCGCAAAGAGAGCGCGGAGTACAGGAATGTAAAACAGGCATTACAAGATAAGAGCCGGATTTTAGTTTGCATTTACATAATGCCTGCTCCATATTTTCATTAGTGGGTTTGATTTTCAAGAGTTTATCTGCGGGATCAAAAAGTCCTCCCAAACCCAAAGTCGTATTTGTCAAAAATCGCATGGTTTCAATTTTCACACCCTCGCCATCTTTTTGGATAATACAGCTTACAAGTCTTTTGGGGTATTCTATGTTGTTATAGGCGTCTCTTAACCTATCCATACCGAATTTAGGCATAATTGATGACCACAATATATGAATTGGGCGTGCCACATATTTGTTTAAGCCGGAATTTAGATTAAACATTTTTCGATTAAACCTTTCAAACTTATCTTCTCCGACATACATTTTGGCGTAATCCGGGAATCTTGATTCCTGTGTGGTTTCGACTACCTGAATATCTGTTGATGGCGAGCTTGAAATCACGTATTCTTCCGCAATTGCAGTATTAAATATTAATAAAAAAAACAGCAACAAAACTGTAAAATGATTCTTAAAAATTTTGCTGAAATTCATTTTTCACTCCTCATTAACCTAATTGTATTTTTTGAGAGAAAAAGTTTTATTAGACAATTGGAAACAATCAGGGTTAAATCTGAAAGAGTTCAAATAGCAAAAAAAATTTTTACAAGGTTTAAGACTACTATGAACACGGTAAATAATTATCAGGTATACAATCAAACACGGACAAAACTTGTTGCTAAATATCCTTTCGTAACTTCAAGTGTTCTAAGTTTCGGGAACAGGGGATTAAAACAAGCTGTTTCAAAGACATCACATTTACCGCAGACGAATACTAAATTCCCAAAATTAAAAACTAAACTGGCAGATTTATCAAAACGATGTTCTGTTTATTTCTTTAAACTTTCCGAAAGATTGGCAAAGGGTTCTAGAATAAATGAGTCTGAAAAACTTGTTGAACAGCAAAATATAATTAGAGTTTTGACTAAAAACCTGAATTTTGCATTTGACAAAATAAATAACTTAAAACAAAACAACGAACAAAAAGACGGAGTTATCAGTGATTTAAATAATAAACTTGAAAATCTAAACGAAGAAAAAACTTCTGTAGACACCCTAAATAAAAATCTTGAGATAAAAATTCAAGAATCGAAAGAACAACTTAGAAAAACAATAGAAGCACACGAAAGAGGAGAGATTAATCCTGCCTTAATAGAAAAAGTAAAGGCAGAAGTTTTAAATACAAAGCTTAATTATAATCCTATGGAACCCTTTTTTGTAGCAAAGAATCCGCTATATTTACCTGAATATTATAAGTATGATTATGAAAATATTAGAACAGAAACCGACAACCGTTCAGAAATGCAAGATTTAGTAATACCAAAAATTACAGGTGGATACCTCGACTTCGAATTGCCAAAAGGAGAGATGAAGGTTAAAAAAGCGAAATTGAAAAATTTAAGCGAAGCTTTTGAAGTACAATCAAACATTTCAGATAAATATAATGATTCGCTCGTTTGGAATACAGATAAAATTGTACGTGATTTATTGCAAAACTTCTTTGACGGGCATGGACAAACTCTTGACGGAGTAAGATTTATATTTAAACCATCCGGGTTTTCTAAATACAAAGTACGAATAGAAGGGAAGTCCACATACAACTACAAAGAAGCCGTTTTGCTCGGTGAATCCTCAAGCCATGATGATAACAAGGCGGCAGGAAATTATGGCGAAGGTCTAAAAATGGTTACACTTAAACTTCTAATGCAAAATAAAAC
>CAJOOA010000032.1 GCA_905236055.1 Candidatus Gastranaerophilales bacterium
GGCTTGGTTTAATGATGTGGTTGCGCTAGATAAGTTTCTCTGCGCTACTATTGATGCGATGTTTGTGTTAATTGTAAGTGCCATAATAATCCTTTCCATAACTACACTTTTAAAGTGCGTCCATGCTTGTTCCTTAATTCCGTAATTCCCTACCCGCAAAAAAGATAACGCGTAAATAATGCATCCTTTACAAAACTTTACAATTACGGTCTAAAAGTATTGTTTTTGTTATACTTTTCATGCAGACGGAGATTAAAATGGGCTTAATAAAAGTTAACAATTCACGTTGCAAATCATGTTATATTTGCGTGAACACCTGTCCGAAAGGGCTAATTAAAAAATCGAATAAAACAAACCGACTTGGAGATTATCTTGTTGAGTTTGATGACAAAAATAATGAGTGCGTAGCGTGTGCTATGTGCGCAAAAAGGTGTCCGGATTTGGCAATAGAGGTATATAAGTAACTATGAGTAGCGAAAAAGTTTTAATAAAAGGGAATTATGCAATAGCACAGGCGGCAATTAATGCCGGATGTCAGTGCTATTTCGGATATCCTATCACTCCGCAGACTGAAATCGGCGAATATTTGAGTGCCGAGATGCCAAAATTGGGTAGAGGGTATGTTTCTGCAGAAAGCGAACTTGCCGCAATAAATATGGTAGTGGGAGCCGCTGCAACAGGTGCAAAAGTTATGACTTCATCGTCTTCTTGTGCGGTCGCACTCATGCAAGAAGCGCTTTCTTACGCTTGCTCTGACGAAGTGCCTGTAGTTGTTGTTAATGTTATGCGTGCCGGTCCGGGATTGGGTTATGTTTACCCTGCGCAGGGAGATTACAATCAGGCGGTATACGGTGGCGGAAACGGAGATTATAAAATAATTGTTCTTGCGCCGGCAACAGTTCAGGAATGTATCGATTACACATACAAAGCTTTCTATCTCGCAAGAAAATACAGAAATCCTGTTATATTGCTTGCTGACGGACTTTTGGGGCAAATGATGGAGCCGGCTTGTTTCGGGGAAAATCCTTATCCGGAAGTTGATGTTTCTTCTTGGGCATTGACCGGAGCAAAAGGCCGTGACGGAAAAGCGATTTATTCTTGTGCGAGAGATGAAAAAGCTCATATTCAAAAAATTCATGATTTATTCAAAAAATTTGAAATAATAACCGAAAATGAAACTTCATACGAAGAATTTGAAACCGAAGATGCAGAAATCATTCTTACGGCTTTCGGTTCAATGACGAGAAATATCAAAGCCGCAATAAGAGTTTTGAGAGAAAAAGGGGTAAAAGCAGGCGGTTTCAGACCGATTACGCTTTCGCCGTTCCCGACCAAAAGAATAAGTGAATTGGCTGCAGACGGTAAAGATTTTGTCGTAGTAGAAATGAATATGGGCCAAATGTTCAAAGACGTTAAGTATGCGGTTGAGGGTAAATCAAACGTATCACTGGTTAACAGACCTTGCGGGGAGTGGCTGAGTGTCGAAGAAATCGTTTCCTCCGTTGAGAAGATTTTAAACAAAAAGGAGGGTGCTTATGCAAGCTGTATTTAGTACTCCAAAATCAATGAAAGAGGATTTCAAATTCACCTTCTGCCCCGGCTGCGACCACGGTATTGCAGTTCGTTTGGTAGCGGAATTGATTGACGAACTTAACTTAAAAGAAAATACTATATGTTCAACCTGCGTAGGGTGTTCGGTATTTTTATACGACTTTTTGAATATAGATTGCGTGGAAGCACCGCACGGGAGAGCTTGCGCTTCAGCCACCGGAGTTAAGAGAACAAATCCCGAAAAATTTGTATTCACATACCAAGGAGACGGAGATTTTGCCTCAATTGGTTTTGCAGAATCTATGCACACAGCAATCAGAGGCGAAAACATATCGGCAATTTGCATAAATAACACAACTTTCGGTATGACAGGCGGGCAACTCGGACCAACGACTTTGATGGGACAAGTTACAACAACATCACCGTTCGGCAGAAACAAAGAATATTACGGTTATCCGGTTAAAATAGCTGAACAAATCGCCCTGTGTGACGGAACGGCATTTTCGGCCCGTGTAGCATTAGATACAATACCGCACATAAATCAGGCAAAACAAGCGTTGAAAAAGGCATTCGAGGTTCAGTTGAAGGGTTTGGGTTTCGGTTTCGTTGAGATACTGTCATCATGCCCGACAAATTGGCATATGACACCGGAAGAAGCGCACGAATGGGTTAAGAATAGCATGATACCGGAATTTCCGCTCGGAACATTCAAGGATTTAACAGAGGTAGGGGTAAATAAATAATGGAAAAGAATTTCATATTAGCGGGTTTTGGAGGACAAGGGATTCTGCTAGCGGGAACCATTTTGGCCAACTCATTTATGCTCGGGGGCAAAAATGTTACCTGGTATCCCTGCTATGGCGCAGAAATGAGAGGCGGAACGGTTAATTGCGAAGTCGTTGTTTCCGATACCGAAGTAAGCTCTGTACACAAACAGGATGCGGATTTTGCGCTTGTTTTAAACCAGCAATCATTTGACAAATTCGTACAAAGAGTAAAAGCGGGCGGAACAATTATCGCAAACGCAACTTTAGTTGCACTTTCCAAACCACGTGATGATATAAAATATGTTTTCGCTAAAATGGGCGATATAGCTAATGCTATCGGCTCAAGCAAGGTTACGAATATGGTTTCCTTGGGTGTTCTGGCAGATGTTTGTGATATTGTTTCAAGAGAATACCTTGCCAAAGCAGTTGAGCTCGTTTTGGGCGAAAAGAAAAAACAGTTTTTACCTCTTAATCTTAAAGCCCTCGAAGCCGGCTGCAGCGCGTTGGTGTAGTTTTTATTTAATATTACAGATTGTAAAGATAAATATTTATGGATCTAAGCAAGTCCAGGATCCTTTTAGTAGCTGTATTATGGCATAATATATACGCATATTTCAGCATCTTCGCTTGGCAATTTTACCGCCTTAAAAAACTTAATATATATAATATAAGTTTTGAAAGGTAGGTTATTGTGTCTAATTCTATTCAAGAAATTAATCTCTCAGATAGTTCTGCATTAGTTCAGGAACAAAAATTAAAAACTCCTTCATTTATGAGCAGTGCTAAATATGAGAAAATGCCCGAAGATGATGTTTTTGTTGCCAAAACGAAAAAGAAACAAGGGCTGATGACAAGTTTAGTATTAATGACAGCAACAGGATTGGCAATTGCATCAGATTATATATTTGCCAAAGGAAAACATGTAAAAAGTATTTATGAAAGCATCCGTAACTTATTTAAAAAAGAAAAATGCATAAATCTTGAAGAATTCAAAAAACAGGGTAATAAATTTGTTAAAGGCGAAGCATTGACTTCTACCGGAGATAAATACACGGGAACTATTGAACAAATTATAAATGACGGTACTAAATATAAATTAAAATATACAGAAGGAGAACTTGTAGAATCATACAAAAACGACAAACTTTTCAAAAAATATGCTTGGAATATGCCAATTAAAAACGGCAAAAATAACGTAGTCCAAATATACAACCCTCAAAATGAAACCACAGAATTTGTTGATATAGCTCTGAATAACAATGGCAAAGTTTTTAATATAAATAAATCCAAAGGTAAATATGTATACGATTTTAAAGCAAAAAAATTAAACGAAATAAAAGGTTCAGATATCATTGAAAATCGTACGATGATTGTAACTGATGCAAAAGGAAAGTTATATTCAAAAAATATGATGATTGAAAATGATAATATTGCAAATGCAAAACATTCTTTGAACGGACACGAAATGTCAGAAAAAAATATAGATGCTATACTGAACAATGGGGGAGCCATTGAACGGACACAATTACAACTACGTAAACAGGTGAATAATACATTAAAAAAAGCAGTAAATAAAGCACCAAAAGAACAGGTCGAAACTAAAGCAGAGAGCGAAGTTAAAAAAAAGATAAATAAAGAAGCTGAAAAATATTTACAAGCCGAAGAAGACTCAATACTGGAATATAAAAAAACCAGTGATGCCAGAAATGAAAAATGGCTAAAGGAACAACGTAAAATTAAAGAACAAGAATATTCGGAAATATGGGAAAAAGGACTTGCCCAAAAAGAAGCTGAGGCCAAAGCCATGGCTAAAATAAAATTAGAGAAAGAATTTAATAATATTAAACAAAATTTACCGGAATTAAATAAAGAATATACTAATCTTGGAATGAACATTGATGCATATATTTCCGAAGGCACAATTAAAATAAACGTAAAAGTAGATGAAACCGCTGTTACAAACAAGATGTTACTCCCACGCAAAAAAGTAAAAATGGGAATTTGTGATACTTATTATAAGCCGATTGATGATATCAATGAAGCAATAAATAAAGCAGCAAAAAATAACCCGCTGAAGAATATAGAAGGCGAATATTCCTTAAGCGAATTCAAAAAAATCATTAACTATGATGTGCTCAATAAAGACTTTGACCAATGGAATCTAAACTTGACACAAGAAATTAACAAGATTGTTGAGCGATATGATGTACCGGAATTTTCGCAAGTATTAGAATCGATAAAAAGTAACACTCTATTGAATAAAGGTACAGATTTTCCTGGAGCCGGTATAGAAGGTATAGCATCCTTTATTTCCAAAAATAATAGGATTTCCCCGGCAGCAATTGCAGATTATGCTAAAGCAAACGGTTTTACAAAAGTAAATTATACAGTTACATTTGCTGATAAAACATCTGCACACGTAATCTATGAAGGTTCAAATTATGCAATTACATCTGACGGCAGATTGTTGAAGATGGTTATATCCGGTTCAAATAAAACTCCGCAGGACGTTACCGGTGAATTAATTAAAAAAGCTGAACAAGAACTTAAAGATAAATTTACAGATTTTAAGCCCAAATTTTATGTAAGCACCAATACCGAAAACTTCAACAAGAAAAGTCTAAAACCGGCTTAAGTTTGAAAACCTTGAGATTTAGCTATTATGCCAAGTAATCTAAAATAGCTCCGCCGATTTCCTCATTCGGATCGAAAACTTGCATTCCCTCGCCCTGCGGGAGAGGGTTAGGGTGAGGGGGCGAATTTATAGCATTTCTAATCAGCATCGCAACCAAAGGCCCGAATGCATCAGGAACTTTCGTTTTACGGTATATTCCGGCTAAAAAGGTTTGTACATTAGGAGAATTTGTCTGATTATATCTTGATAATTCGGGGTAAAGCTCTGCTACTTTATTTATCCCCACCCCTTCATCAATCATACAATTAAGGATAAATAAATCCTCAACAATTTCGTCTTCGGATTTCGGATTCTTCAAGGATTCTCTAATCACAGGTAATTCTGATTCTCCTCTTCTTACCCTTTCATTTACCCCCGGAGAGAATACGCAATAATTTCTTGTTTGATTCGGATACGATACAATCATTTACTTCCCGCTAATTAATATACAAAATACGCTGCAAAAATATAGTAGTATATAAATCCTACGCTTAAAGCCGGTACAAACGGAATATAATTCAGATTAGAACTATTTCTGATAGTTTTTATTATTTGTACTACCAATAATAATCCGGCAAACATTACAACAAGATAGCTGAGTGCGGAAAACGGATTGTAATAAGTTATCGCAACACTTGCCAGAAAAAGAGCGGATAACAACAAAGTCATTGCATCTTTATCTTTGTATCTGTTATACCAAAATACCGGAAGTATAAAAAACATTGAGGCAGCAACAGAATACAAAAGCACCGTAACTATCCCCTGATAGCCGACTATTGCACCGAAAGCTGCTGCGAGATA
>CAJOOA010000033.1 GCA_905236055.1 Candidatus Gastranaerophilales bacterium
CGATGTGATGGAATTGGTAGACGTGCCAGACTCAAAATCTGGTGTAGGCAACTACGTGCCGGTTCGACCCCGGCCATCGGCAGATAATGAAGAGTAACGAAGGTTACTCTTTTTTATTAGGCGTACAGTGGGGGGGAACCGGCGGTTCCGGTTCGAGTCCAAGCCGAGCAGAGGCACGACTGAAGCGGAAATGAGTTGCAAAGCAACTCATTTCCGCGAGGGAGAGGCGCAGCACGCGTCGGCGGGAATGCGGGTTCCCGACGCAAGTGCAAGCGGTGCCGTTTAATGCGAGGCGCAGGGTTGTATATCATAAGCTTAAAATAAATACAAGGCGTCCCGGCCATCGGCATATAAAAGGAGCAGTGAAAACTGCTCTTTTTTTATAAAGATAGCAAAGTGAAAATATACTCAAATATTAATAGCAAAAAAAATTTTTACGTGTTTTTATAGGGATATGCAAATAAATTTTACCCCAAACTTACAACCGCAAAATACATTCGCATCAAGAAATGCGACTATTCGTAGAGCCGATGATATTGCACGGCTTGTGAATCGTCAATATCCGAGAATCTCAAGTAGTAATATTGAAGATTTTAAGAATATAAGCAAGCGCCCGGAAGCTTATAACAGATTGGCAAATTTGATAAACAGAGTACGCTTCAATATGAAAACGAATATGAACAAGAGTGATGATTATATATCTAAACTTAAGGCATTTGCAGAAGAGATATCTGATTATAAGGTAGGTAATTGCGATGAATCAGCGAAGTTAGCGTATATTGCCGCAAAAGCTAACGGTATAAAAGACTTGCAATTGGCTGCAATGGAAACAATTATTTTTAATCCTACTGATCAAACGGTGCAATGTGTTAAACCGCTTGATCATATTGTATTGCGGGTAGAAAATGGCAAGAACCCATATATAATTGATCCTTGGCTGGGTTTTGCGGATTATATACCGCGAGCAATGGAAAGGTACAGAAAAGAATTTGGGCATCATTTTGATTTTAGTTCTAATCCGGAAGATATAGTATTAGTTTCTCCCAAAACAACTATTTTCGGACTTATTGTACAAAAAACGTCAAAAGACGATTTACAAAAGGCATTTCCGCAATTGATTCTTCCTGAACCACAAAAACCAACATTAGTTTCAAAAATTAAGAAAATTGTTAAAAACATTTTCTAAAAATTATTAGTCATGTAAATTGTTATTTTGCGGAATATATTTTTAGCTTTTTTATTTTATCTTTCATTTAGCGCAATGTGCGCGTATATAAAAGAGAGGTAAAAAATATGGCATTTAATCCGTTAGAAGAAAAGGGAATTCCTTTAGAAAAACAAATGAGAAATTGGCATCAAATTGTTGGTGAACCGTATAATAAAACCGAAGTTGACTGCTATACCAGAACTCGTCAAATACTTATGAATGGTATAGAAGTTCAGGCATGGGGTTTTAAACACCAAATGAACAGATTTTTGGCAGATATTGACTACAACGACCGGGCAAATATTTCCCGTATCGGAAGAATTGAAAACACACAGCAAATGACAGCGAACTGGATGGGACCGGCAGACCAATCCGTTTTGGAAACAACATTGGGTTATGAGCAGGTTGCAGTAGATTTAACAGCATGGCTTGCCCAAAACGAGCCGGATAAATACGTCAAAGAGACCTTTGACTTCGGGCTCTTAGAAGATTTTGACCACCTTTACAGATATGCACAATTTGCATATATGACAGAAGGAATTGAACCTGATGATATCGTTCAGAGTAAAACTGATGTAATTGTCGGGCGACCTACCCAGCATCATCACAATTGTAATGGCTTAAGACTGCGTAAACATTATGGCAAAAATAATACTTCTCCGCAAACAAAAGTTAATATTTTGACTGTTTTATCAGGAGAGCAGCAAACCCACAATTTTTATGCAGAGCACGGCTTTATGTACGGTGACCACGTTTTGAGGGAAACTTATGCCGAAATTAAAGACGTAGAAGAAGAACATGTAACCATGTATGAATCTTTGATTGACCCTAATGAAACAATGTGGGAAAAATTTCTCATCCATGAATTTACCGAAGTTTGCAACTACTATACCTGTTATGAGGATGAAGTTGACGAACGAATAAAAAAATATTGGGAAGTTGCACTTAATATGGAAATAGGACATTTGCAAATGGCCGCAGAAATGTTTAAGAAATACGAAAAACGTGACCCTGAAGAAGTTATAGGAAAAGAAATCTTTATTCCATGCAGATTTAAAAGTCAAAAACCTTATGTCCAAAAAATTCTTGAGGCAGAAGCAAACAAACGATTGGCCCCCGAAGGTGAATTTTATAAATCTTATGAAGAAATTCCTAATGATTGGGCAAGTTATAAGGTTCAGGAAAAAGTCGCAGAAATCAGCGCACCTTCCGAAAATGCTATTCGCTTGGTTGAAATTTATCATGACAGGGATATCGTTTCTGCAAATGAAGGATTAAAACGCAAAGAAACAGAAATTCTTGACAAGGGATTGCAAAGAGTTGCGGTTGCGCACAATACGGTGATACCTGAAGATTTGGAAAGAATGATTGAAAAACATGAATCCCGTAAAAAAGAAACAGAGAAACTAATATAAAATGCCATTATAATAATTGCCTGCCGGTCGATTTGTATATCGGCAGGTGAGTATTATTTGTGGTAAGTTTCATTTTTTAAAATTTTAAAAGCCCTGTATATTTGTTCTAAAAGTAAAAGTCGTGTGAATTGGTGAAGGAATGTCATTTTTGAAAGACTTAGTTTGAAATCGGCTCTTTCGGACACGATTGGGGAAAGCCCGCAGGACGAACCTATTACAAAGACCAGGTCATTTATTCCTGAAATACTTATATCATTGATTTTTTGAGCAAATTCTTCAGAGGATAGTTGCTTACCTTGAATTTCCAAGGTTATGACATAAGAATCCGGCTTTATGTGAGATAAAATCATTTTTCCCTCATCATCCAAAACCTTTGATGTTAAATTTTCATCTTTAATTTCAATAGGAGAAAGTTCTTCAATTTCAACAGGACAATATGGGGTTAGTCGCTTAAGAAATTCATTTATTCCGTCACGCAAAAATTGTTCTTTTATTTTCCCGAGTGCAATAATTTTTATTTTCATTATTTTTGCATCTTTTCAACATAAACACTTGTAGAAGGAAATGCGAAATTGATTCCTTCAGCACGAAATCTGTAAATAATTTCTCTTATTATGTACCCTTTGTATTCCAAAAACTCAGGTAATTTAGTAATTTTTGTTTGTGCAATAAGTCTTACGACTATTGAACTTGGTGCTAAATTGTCAATAAACGATTGATACCCTTTTGCGATTTTCTCATCATCCTTTACAATTTCTTTTAAAATTTCAACCGCTCTGTCAATTTTCTCGTTTGAAGTACTGTATTCTATGTCGACGGAAATATCAATTCTTCTTTTATTAACCTGCGAAACATTTGTAACTTCTTCGTTTGCAAGCACATTATTCGGAACGTTAACAACAAATCCGTTAAGAGTCCTTATTGTTGTAGAACGTAGGTTAACTTTTTCCACAGTACCTTCATAGTCACCAAATGATATATAATCACCTACTTTGTATACTTTATCAGCCAAAAGCCCTATTGAACCGAAAATATTTCCGATGGCTTCTTTTGCGGCAAAACCGACTGCCAAACCTGTGATTCCGAAGCCGGCAATCAGAGAAGAAACATTGTAACCGAAACTTTCTATAAATCCCACTATGAGCATGAATACGACAATTGATTTAATAATTTTTGAAAGTATTGGCATTAAATTTAGTAACGGAGAATCGGAATTCTTGTTTTTTAGCTTTGCCTCCAGTTTTGATGTAAAAATATCCATTCCTTTACAGAATGCATATATTATTATGATATTTACAATCATGCCCATAACCAAAGGGGAATGATGTTTAAAAAAGTTTACCAAGTCTTCAAACATTTTAGCCCCAATATTTACATCTAAATTAACGTGTTCCATCTGTTTATCCCTTTATTTTTCTTAATTTATTTAATTCATCTTGAAACGGAGAAATTTTAGTTAATTTATCTATAATAATTGGCATTTTTTCAATAACAAAATCTATATCTTTCTCTTTCGTAAATCTTGATAAAGAAAATCTTATCGAGCCGTGTAAAGCCGTGAATGGAATCCCCATCGCTCTAAGTACGTGGCTCGGTTCTAGAGAACCTGACGTGCAAGCACTTCCTGAACTTGCACAGATTCCGTAATCGCTAAGGTGTAAAAGTATCAATTCTCCTTCAACATATTCAAATCCAATGTTTGTTGTATTGGGAACTCTGTTTGAAACAGAAGAGTTAAGCCGAGCGTTAAATATTTGTTTTAAAATACCTGTTTCTAACTTATCTCTAAGACGTTTAATTTCAGTGTCTTCATAGTTTAATGATGCTTTTGCAAGCTCGGCAGCTTTACCCATACCGGCAATATAAGGAACATTTTCGGTTCCGGCTCTCAAACCTCTTTCCTGATGTCCACCATTTATTAAAGGAGTTAAACGGCATTTTTTATTTACGTACAAGGCGCCTACCCCTTTAGGTGCGTGAAATTTATGACCGGATATTCCTACCATGTCTATTTGAGTATCATTCACTCTCATCGGAATTTTGCCTGCTGCCTGAACGCCGTCAACGTAAAATATTGTTTCGGGAGATTTTCCTTTGACTATTTCTGCAATTTCTTCAACCGGATTTATAACACCGTTTTCATTGTTTGCCCACATAACAGAAACTAATGCAGTGTCTTTGCGAATTTTCTCTTTTAATTCTTCCAAATCCAATTCGCCTTGTGAATTCACGGAAATATAATCAACTTCATAACCTTGGTTTTCAAAAAATTTGTATGTGTTTAAGACGCAAGGATGTTCAACTTTGGTTGTTATAATGTGTTTTTTCCCTTTGCTGCAATTTAATGTACCCTTAATTGCCATATTTGCTGATTCGGAGCCACATGAGGTAAAAAATATTTCTTTAATATCATCTGCTCCGTAAAAATCTCTTACTTGCTCTCTGGCAATTTTAAGGGCTTCTGCCGGCTTTTTGGCAAAATCGTACATGCTTGAAGGATTTGCGTATTCTCCTTTTAGATAAGGAAGCATAACTTCAAGAACTTTTTCATCTACTTTGGTTGTCGCATTATTATCAAGATAAATCATTATTTATTCCTTTTGAGTTGATATTATAAAACTTGTTCTACAACAATATTTTTATCAACTTTTGTTTTTAAAATTGATTCCACAAAATTCTTTAAAGTCATTGAAGCGTTTTTGCAAGAACTGCAAACGCCTATAAGTTTAACAAAAACCTTATTCCCTTCAATATCAATAAGTTCAATATCTCCACCGTCTTTTTGAAGCTGAGGAGAAATTTCCTGCTCAATCACTTTGCCTATTTTAAGAATCTTTTGTGTTTGCGTGAGCTTTGAGCCGGCTTCTTGTTTCTTGTAATAAGTATCAAGTATATCCTGAATAACACTTTTACATCTTCCGCAAGCTCCACCGGCTTTTGTGTAATTGGTTACTTCTTCAACTGTTTTTAGTCCGTTAATTTTTATTGCTTCCCATATTTGATTTTCGGTTACATTGAAACATGTACAAACGACTTTATCTTTTGATTCTTTTCTAAAACCGATTTCAACATCATCGCCATAGTATTTTTTTAGAGCATCCTCTAATGCTTCTTGTCCCATAACCGAACAGTGCATTTTTTCTTGCGGGAGCCCGCCAAGCTCATCTGCTATATCTTTATTTGTTATTTTCCTGACTTCATCAAGAGTTTTACCTATAATCATTTCAGTCAGGATACTTGATGATGCAACCGCAGAACCGCAACCGAAAGTAAGAAACTTCGCATCTTTTATCTTTTCACCGTCAAGTTTTATAAATAATTTTAATGAATCACCGCAAGCGAGGGAACCTGCCTCTCCAATCAAATCGGCATCGTCTATTTTCCCCACATTTCTCGGATTTCTGTAATGATCAAGAACTTTTTCGGAATAATCCCACATGTTTTTTTATCTCCCGTTTCTTGTTGAATTTTCTACCAAGATTCTAAAACAAACAGGAAGAAATTAAAAGTAGTTGATTGATATAAAAAACACAATTTAATACTGAGATAGCAAAAAAAATTTTTACGGTTTTTACAATAATATCAAAAGGAAATTAGAATGGTAAAAATATCAGTAGTCAACGGTATAAGGCCGACTTTTACAGGCAAATTGCCGGTAAATTCTAAAATAGTTTCAAATCCGGTCAAAAAAATTGCGGGGTTAGCGGCCACCGGCATGTTAGCGGGAGAAATTTCCACTTTTTTGATGGATTTTAACAAAACGGCTGATGATGAAAATTATTTTCAATTCAAAATTGATAAAGAAACCGGTGAACCGTTTAAAGCAGACGCATTTCAACGTGCAGCCGCGATGAATTTGTATCTTGGGAATGATGTTCTCGTAACGGCTCCGACAGGAACAGGAAAAACTGCTATTGCCGAATATATAATTACAAAGAATCTGATAGAGGGTAAGCGAACTTTTTATACAACTCCTCTTAAGGCGTTGAGTAACGAAAAATTCAGGGATTTTTGTAAAACCTATGGGAAAGATAATGTTGGCTTGCTTACAGGAGATACAAAGGTAAATACAGATGCTCCGATTGTAATTATGACAACGGAAGTTTACAGGAATATGACTGCTTCAGAACACTTTAACCTCGATAACCCTGATAAACAAATGTTAAAAGATGATCTGAAGACGGTTATTTTTGATGAACTTCAATATTTAGGAGATATTGACAGAGGCGGAGTTTGGGAACAATCTATAATGTTCACACCCGCAAACGTTCAGATACTTTCACTTTCAGCTACAATTGGTAACAACGAAGAAATAAATAATTGGATTGCAACTACCAAAGGCAGAAATGGTGTAAGTGTTACTCCGGATAAAAATTATTTACCAAATAAAAGCATGGTAAAAGAGACGGTTTTAATAAATGTTCCAAGTGAGAATCGACATGTTCCGTTGAATTTCAGCATAGAAGACGTTGTACCGGAAATAAAAATGCCAAGAGGTCGTTCAAAAAAAGAATTTATTAAGGCAAAGAAAAAGGGTGCGGAAATGGCTGTTTCAATTTATGCCAAACCAATCCCCGAAACGTATAAAGATTTAACCAAACGGCTTTATAAATCAGAAAAATTGCCTGCAATATATTTTATTTTCAGCAAAAAAGAATCCAGGAAATTGCTGCAATATTTAGCAGATGAGGGTTTGGATTTAACAACAAAAGAAGAACGCACTCAAATAAGTGACATAATAAAACAATACAAAAATGACGGTATCTATCTCGGCGAATCCTTGAATATGGAGGCGCTTTATAAGGGTTATGCGGTGCATAATGCAGGACTTCTTCCTTCTCAAAAACAATTGATTGAAGAACTTTTTCAAAAGAAATTGATAAAAGTCGTTTTGGCAACTGAAACTTTGTCAGCCGGAATTAATATGCCTGCCAAGACAACAGTAATATCTTCACCAAGAAAACCGTCATCGACTTCTGACGGTGGGCCTGACCACAAGAGAAACCTTACTCCAAATGAATTTCACCAAATGGCAGGCAGAGCGGGGCGCAGGGGAATAGATACCGAGGGCTTTTGTTTTCCGTTAAGCTGTAATCGTGCACAAAAAGAATTTTTATCAAATATTATAAGGCAACCGTCTAATCCGCTTACGAGCAGTTTGGACGTGGACTTTGCTTTTATTGCTAACTATACTTCGGAATACTTAAATGAAGATATTCTTAAAAATACATTGTCAAAATCCTTATATGTTACCAATAGAGGTGGTGGTGTTAACGATAAAAAACTAGAAAGTTTAATGCAGAAATATCGTGTAAGAAGAGAAATTATGGATAAAGAAAATTATATCGATAAAAACGGGCATTTAACGACTAAGGGCGAGCTTATAAAAAATCTTAACGGGTATGAGCAGATACCTATCATCAATCTAATCAGCAGTAAGTTATTAAAAAATCTTGATGCCGTAGAAATAGCTGCAATAATCGGGGGGTTAGCAAACATTGAATACAACACGAAGGATGAGGGTCGTGAAAAGAAAGAGTTTTATTCGGGCGTGAGCGTTGATCCGGATTTTTATGATGTTATTGAAAAAACTTATTATGACATTAAAGATTACGAAAAACGCTCTTCCGCCCTTTATCCCGACAGAGAGATAAATTTAAACGGTGATATTATCAGCCATATTTATAATTGGGCTGATATGAATAATAATTTTGAAAACAGTAGAAGTAATTGGCGCAGAGTGTATTCAGGAAGTTTGCGTTCAACAATCAGAGATGAGGGCTCTTTGTTCAAGGAAATCACTTCTACTGCAGATTTGATGAAACAGTTGGTTAAAGTCGTGTCTGTAGGTGAAGAATATTCCGAAAAGAAAGAAGACAAAATTTATTATCAGGAATTAGGTGAAAAACTTAAGCAAGGGATCTCGCTTTTACAGAGAGAACCCGTTATGGAAGACACAATATAATTAAAAATGTCCGGAAATTCCTGTTGTTGTGAATTTATAAGCTTCAAGTGCGCGTGAAAAATAGTTGGGATGCATTCCTGCTTTTTCTTTTAAAGATTTTAAAAAGATTTCTCTGTTCGGAAGTTGTTCCCAAACTTCAGGCAAATAAACAGCTCTGTTGTTTCTGTCTGAAATAATTATTCCGTACGGGTAAATTTTGGAGAGCAGGTCTTTCTCATCTTTAAATGGTATTCTTTCAAGAGAAGAAAGCATTGAGATATTTATTTCTATATATGGCAGTTCTCTTTCTGTTAAAGGTTCAAATCTGGAATCATAGAATGCCGCATTTTTAGCATTGTCAATAATATCCAATATCAGAGGTTTTGTGGGAAAAATAGAACCGATACAGCCCCTTAAATTGCCATTCAATTTTAAAGTCACAAAAGAAGCACCATATTGTGTTAATACTGCCGGAATATTTTCGGGCTTATATTCATTGTCCGAAAGGGCTTCTAAAATAGCTGATTTGGCAGTTGCAGTAATGTATTTTGAATAAAATTTTTCTAAATAATCATTTTTTGAATCGGAATAAAGGAACCAAGAACCATATCCCACAACTTTTTCCGGTTCATGCGTTATATCTCCGGAATTATACATTATAGTACGAATCAAAGAACTGTCATTGGCGTTTGCGAAGTCCACAAGCCCCATAATTCCTATAATGTTGCATGCCTGCCCGCTTTGAAATGATTCCAATTTGCCTGTTTCAATTATGGTTGCAGTGTAAGTATCAATTTGTCTGCACTCATTTTGAGGATAAAAATGACTTAAATCGGAGGATATGATGAAAGATGAATCTTCCCAATACGCTGATATTAAATCCGATATTAATCTGTAATCACAATCACCTACAAGAATTGGTATTATTCTGATTTTGTGTCCAATTTTTTTAAATTCTTTAACAAAATCTTTAGCGCTCATAATTTGAGGAGTATTGAGATTCTGTATAAATGGTAAAATAACTTCTATTGAATGTTCATTTTCAAATACTTCATTTGAAATAAGACAGGGAAATTTTTCCGAAATTTCTTTTATTCTTCTGTTATTAACTTCTATGCTACCTAACGGAGTATCAAAAAATGTGTATTCAGGAAGAGCAATGTTTCTAAATTTTTCATGGTGAGATGGAGCTATTATGAAAATATTTTCTAAAAGTTCTAATCTTTGTAACCCTGCCATAGCAGCGTAGCCGGAATAATAGACTCCGGCATGAGGAACAATAACCGCTTTGCTTTTGTAATCGATTTTGGCATCGGATTTATAAGAATTTAATAAATTCGTTAATTCATCTGGTTTTTCCGGATAAAAGCTACCCGCAAAATTCGGCTTTTTATTCATTATTTAATCCCTGTTTTTCTTATTTAAATGCTGATTTTTTACAAGAATTTTATCATAGACTAAAAATATTTTGAAGTAAAATTGATGTTTTTCTTGCAAATTCTTTTCCAAAATAATATAATATGACTGTTAAATACTTAGCGCGAGGGTTTTATATGAAGTCAAAAGGGTTCACCTTGGCAGAGGTTCTTATAACGATAATGCTTTTGGGAATAATTGCAATTTTGGTTATGCCGGCATTGCTTACAAATATTCAAAAAAGTAAGGCAGGGCCTGCTTTTATGAGGGCAGTATCTGTTCTCGATAATGCTAATTCTCTGATGTTTGTAAACCAAGAAATTTATAATTTTTCTGAAACATGCTATGGAGAAGATCCTGAAAATGCTGTGGGATATGTGACTAGCTGTTTTGAACCGTTTATAAGGGAAACCCTTGGCGCTGCTCAAGATCAAAATACTGTTACTTATCAACCATTTCATGGTGGTGAAGAAGGTGTCTTGGACCTAACCGGTGGGTATGCGACTAAGAATGGATTTACTTATTACTTTGACAGTGCTAATGAAGATGAAAATGGAATAAGTGTGGCAATCGATATTAATGGAGACACACCCCCTAATATAATAGGTAAGGACTTATTCTATGCTTATATATCATACGGACAAAACGGTAAAGTAATTCCGCGCGGTTCAAGAATAGATCCAACCGAACCGGAAGCGTGGGTTGGAAAGTGTGATGCAAGTGCAGTTACCGATGAACAGTATTGTGCCGGTTCAATCAGTGATAATGGCGGTAAAGTAATTTATCCTTGGTAGTATATAAATAAATTATTTGCCCCAACGACGATTTCTGTGCGCAAATTCCGTGATGCATTCTGCTAATTTGTCCTTGTTAAATTCAGGCCAAAATTCCGGAATTACCATAATTTCTGAATATGCAATTTGCCATAGAAGGTAATTTGAAACTCTCATTTCTCCGCCGGTTCTTATCAACAAATCCGGGTCAGGAATGTTTGATGTGTAGAGATGTTTGGAAACGGTATCTTCGGTAATATCTTTTTCGCCTGACTCAACTATTTCTTTTACGGCTTTTGCTATTTCAGCTCTAGCGCCGTAATTAAACGCAATTTGAAGGTTTACTCCCATATTATTTTGGGTAATGTTTTCTGCATTGTTTAGAATGCTTTGCAGTTTATGGCTCAGAGGGGTTGTATCCCCGATAAATTTTATAACTACCTGATTTTCGTTAAGCTCGTCGAGTTCATTTTCAATGGTATGGGCTAATAAATCCATAAGGAAATTGACTTCTTCCGGTTTACGATTCCAATTTTCTGTAGAAAATGCATAAACTGTTAAGTATTTTATTCCGAATTCATGGCAGGCCTTGAGAGTGGTTTTTAGTGCTTCAACCCCTTTTTTGTGACCAATAGCACTCGGAAGTCCTTTACCTTTCGCCCAACGGCGATTGCCATCCATAATTATGGCTATATGTTTTAGTTCATTTTTATTAACAATCTCTTTTATATCTTCCATTTTTAAACCTTAGTATTCCTCGAGCATTTCAAATATCCTGCTCACAGGTTTTTCCAATGCTTTAACTCCGACAGTTTCATCAAGCTCGAGGGTTATTATTGGTATGTTTCTTTCAACACCCGCCCATGTCCCAAAACTCCCGGGAGTAGGATAGCCGATAGACGGTTCTACGGGGTAGCCGATAATTTGAGCAATTTTATTCGCAATTGTTTCTCCCGGTCCGTCGTAATTAACTACTCTGTATGGAGCGTGCAAAGTGAGTATAATTTTAGGATTGTATTTCTCAACAATATCAATTACAAGTCTTGTTTCTTCTTCGCTTGCAGGAGTTTCTCCGCCGAAGAAGGCATTCATCTGTGCAGTACCCCAATTTTGGGTCGGGAAATTTCTGTTTAAATCAACACCGTTTGCATTTGTTCTTTTATTTTCTTTCATTCCATATTCGTTCAAACAAGGAATCATAATCAGTTTGGTTTTGGGATTAAGCTTAATATAATTTCTTATAAGCGAATCGCCTTGTGGTTCATCACCGTGGAAAACGCCTATAACAAGCACGGAGGGGTTGTCTAAATTGCCTAAAAGTTCAATAGTCATGATACACCTCCTAATTAGTTACGGTTTCAAAACGGCCAGAACGAAATCATCTGTAAAGTATTTTTTGGCACAGTTCATAAGATCTTGGGATGATATGGTTCTGATTTTATTTATAATGATTTCTTGATAGTTAAAAGGTTTACCGGAAATTGCATAATCTGCCATAAAATTTGCCTGTTGAGAATTTGTTTCTGTTATAAATTGTTGCTTCCCAATCAGGTTATTTTTAGCATTATGAAGTTCTTCTTCAGAAACTAAAATATTTTTAATCTTTTCAATTTCCTCATGAAAACCGTCAATAGAAGTTTGAATATTAGAGGGTTCTGTTCCTATGTAAATGCTAAACACCGAAGATTTTAAATGTACTTCGTAGGAGGTTCTTACAGTGTAAGCAAGCCCTTTCTTTTCTCTGAGTTCTAAAAACAATCTTGATGATAGTCCGCTTGCTCCAAGTATAATATTGAGGAGCATAAGTTTTGGATAATCTTCACTATCTATAGATGCAACTTGCCAACCTTGAATAATTTGGGCTTGCTGTGCATCATCTTTTGTCAATTCTACGTACTCTTTTGCTGATAATTCAGGTATACTGATTAAAGAACTTTCTTGTTTTGACGCGCTTATGCAAGACAAATATTCATTTAGCAGTTGTTCAATTTTGTTAAAATCTGTATCACCAACAACGACTAAAGCTTTCGACGAATTGTTTAGTATTTCGGAATAAGAGTTTTTCACGTCGTCTAATGTTACACTGTCTATTTCTTCAAGAATAGTTGTATAACTATTACCGTAGAAATGATTTTTGTAGATTGTTTTTGTAAATAAATCAGATACTTTGACTTTTGCGGAATCTAATTCTGCAAGAAGCTCGCCTTTTAATTTAATACGTTCTTTTTCGAACTCTTCAAAAGTGGAATTTTGTATAATATCTGATAATATTGAAAGTGCCAATTTAAAATCTTCATTTAGGGAAACAAATCTAAACCTCAAATAGTCATGCTTCATATCGGTATAAAAATCTATTGCATTTTCTTCCAAAATTGAAGACAATTCTTCGGAAGAATATTTTTTTGTTCCCTTTAACAACAATCTGCTTAAAAGCAGATATTCACCGGCATGTTTTTCCGGCTTGTTAATTAAAAAGTTCAACGATAAAGCAATTCTTGGCGTGTTTTTATTGATTTTTATACAAGCGTTAATATTGTTTGAGAGTTTAAATTCTTTAATCATATTACGCATTAAACCATAAAATATAACATAGTTCAATAATTGATGAACATTTTTTGTGCTAAACAAAATATCCCTTAAATACTGTAATTGCTTTATTTAAGTGTTTGTAGTACAATTAATACATAACGTTGAGCTTTAATATAACATGGAGGAATACATCATGGAAACTTATGGAATTGAAAAATGGGGCATTTTGAACCCGAAAGCTGTTTATCGTAATTTAACTCCTGCGCAGTTAACAGAAGCAGCTCTTAGAAGAGGAGAGGGTTCTCTCTCTGAAACAGGTGCGCTTGTTGTTACTACAGGAAAATACACAGGTCGTTCACCTAAGGACAAATTCATTGTTGATACTGAATCTATCCACAATGATATTGCTTGGGGAAAGGTAAACAGACCTATTTCAAGAGAAAAATTTAACTCAATCAGAGATAAAATCGCATCATATTTGCAAGGCAGAGAAGTATTTATCTTCGACGGTTACGCAGGTGCAGATAAAACTTATACTCAAAAGTTCAGAGTAATTAATGAACTTGCAAGCCAAAATATGTTTATTCACCAGCTTTTAATCAGACCTACTGCTGAAGAATTGGCAAACTATGGTGAAGCTGATTACACAATTCTTTGTGCTCCGGGTTTCAAATGTGTTCCGGAAGTTGACGGAACAAATTCTGAAGCTTGCATAGCTATTGACTATGAGGCACACACAATCATTATCGCTGGTTCGGCATATGCAGGCGAAATTAAAAAATCAGTTTTCGCTACTATGAATTACGTTATGACAAAGAAAAATGTACTTCCTATGCACTGCTCGGCAAATATGGATCCTGAAACTCACGAAACAGCAGTTTTCTTTGGCCTTTCAGGAACAGGTAAAACTACATTATCAGCAGACCCTGCTCGTAAATTAATCGGTGATGACGAACACGGTTGGTCACCTGACGGTGTATTTAACTTCGAAGGCGGCTGCTATGCAAAATGTATTAACTTAACAGAAGAAAATGAACCGGATATTTATCACGCAATTAAGTTTGGTTCTTTGGTTGAAAACGTAATTATGAATCCTGAAACAAGAGAACTTGATTTTGCTGACGGTTCATTGACGGAAAATACTCGTGTAGGATATCCTGTTAACTACATCAACAATTCAGCAATCCCTTCAATGGGCGGAATCCCGAAAGTTGTTGTATTCTTAACGGCTGATGCATTTGGCGTATTGCCTCCAATTTCAAGATTAGACAAGAATGCTGCTATGTACCATTTTGTA
>CAJOOA010000034.1 GCA_905236055.1 Candidatus Gastranaerophilales bacterium
GTTTAACGCGAACAGGTCAAGACAAGTCCCCCCTACGACAATTCTACTATTTGGCAGATTAAAATTTACCCCTATTCTCGATTAATCAGCATTATCATAATAACCGGTTTTTACAAAAGGATTTTCCGGCCCGGACTTGGGATAAAACCCTATTTTTACGAGTTTATTATCTTTAAATATCGCATGGATTTCCAAATTCTTTTTGTGTGCAAATTCTTGTTCTTTCTCTTTTACAAAATCTGTGCCTCGTACAGCATAAGATAGCATTGATTGTTTAATTTCAGGATTTTTATCAATGTTGTACATTTTTGCATCATATTTTGTATAACCTATTGGTCTTCTGAAATGTTGTTCAAAAAATAAAGCATCATCACCGGTTATCATATATGTACAAGGTTGAACATCGTATACGTGTCCGTTCCATGCCTTTTTAAAACCAGGTGCCTTATTATAAAATGAAAGCGCGCATGGTTTGGCTTCATAATCCTTATCACACGCTGATACCATTTTAATAATATTATTTATAAATTCAGCAGATATTCTTTTACACAAATGTTCCGTCCGATTTAAGATACCCAACAATTTCATCTGATATTTTTTTGCCGCAGTGATATCAAACGCCGGAACGTATTTCCCGTTTTGACAGTGCCAATGGTAAACCGGATAAACGGACTTGAAGGTCTTATTATTTGTATTTTGATTCCAGGATGACAGAGAACTTATTTTCATATAAACACCTACTTGTATAAAATCCGTCAAAATAAAATTTGCTAGTATTAAAATGAACACTTTTTTTAATTATTCGTTATACTTGTATAAAGAGGTGAACAAAATGGATAAACAATGTTCTAAATACGAAGGTCTATTTATTTTTTCAGATGATGAAAAACTGCAAGAACACTTGAATGAGTGTGAATGTTGCCGTACAGAACATGAAAAAATGCAAAAAGTTTCGGATTTGATAAAGGAAGTAAAACCCTATTATCTAAAAAAACGGAGCAATTTGCGTAAAATCAGAGCTGCCGCAGCTATATTTTTTATAATGATATTTTCGGCAACGTTCGGAATAATTTATACTAACGAGGATTTATCCGAATCTCTTATGTATGGTGAAACTCTTACCGCTGAAGATTTGGGATTTCCTGTCGATTCATACGGACTATTAATGGTGGATTAATGGATTTTAACAAGCTTGTTGAACAAAATAAACAAAACGTAAAAAGTATAATACGACTTATTACGAAACAAGAAAATGAAGACCTTGAGCAAGAGGTCTATATAAAAGCGTGGCGTAACAAAGATAAATACCAAGAAAAAGGCAGTCTTAAAAGCTGGATTAACACTATCGCCTCAAATGTCGCTAAAGACTACCTAAAATCCGCTTGGTTTAAAAACTCACAAAATTCCACCAATGATGACTACACGCTTGATTCTATTAAAGATCACAAAACCACTCCTGAAGATTCAGTTATATCGGTCGAACGCAGACAAAAAATTATTTCCGCGATAGATTCGCTTAAACCCAAAATGCGAGAAGTGATAATTCTTTGTGAAATGCAGGGTTATACGTATGAGGAAGCTTCCAAAAAATTGAATTGCCCTATAGGAACAATTAAATCAAGAATATTTAATGCCAAAAAAGAATTATCCGAAAAGTTACAAGATTTGATTTGAAAATAAGAGGTAAATATGAAAAATTCAATTATTTTATTGTTGGCTATATTGTTATCATCTTCACTCGTCCAAGCAAAAATTCCGGAGGACAATCTAAAAAGACCTCCAATGCCGCCAAAAATGACTGAACAACAAAGATTGCAGCACGAAAAGGCCTTTGAACAGCGTCTCGGACTTACGGAAGCACAAAAACAAAAATCCAAAGAGTTACGGCTTGAAGGTATGGAAAAAATCAAACCCATTATAGAAAAAATTAAATCACGGGAACTTGAAGTCGAAATGGTTAAAAAATCCAATCTTGATGGAAATACTAAGCAAGAAAAAATTAACAGCTTAAATTCGGATTTAAGGTCACTCCGTAAGCAAGCACATGATATAAGAATTGAAAACATGAAAAGTTTTGAAGAAATTTTGACAGCGGAACAGAAGAAAATTCTTAAAGAAATGCGTCAGGAAGGAAGACAAGAATTTAACAAACGTCGTATGCCGACTCCACCGCAAGAATAGAAATTTATTATATTTCTTTGGCAACATATGCTCAATTTTGTATAAAATACGAAAATTATTGATTTTTAGCTACTTTTATTCTAATATTCAGGTGTGGTTATTTATTAAATAAGGAGATTTGTTATGTCAAGAAAACCTATTATTGCAGGAAACTGGAAAATGAATTTACTTCAAAGTGAAGCAAAAGCTCTTTTTGATGGAATTAGCTCATATTTGGAAAACTACACGGCAGTTCAATTGCCTACAGTTGTAATTGCACCCGTTTTCACTTCTATAAATCAGGTTCATTCTATTCCTTGCAACTGCGGATGCGGCGGTAATAAACTTTCTGTTGCCGGTCAAAATTGCCACTGGGAAGCTTCCGGTGCTTATACAGGCGAGATTTCCGTTGAAATGCTTAAAGATGCAGGATGTGACTATGTAATCATCGGACATTCTGAAAGAAGACAATATTTTTCAGAAACTGATGAAATGATTAACAAAAAAGCAAAAGCAATTTTAGCATGTGGCTTGATTCCTATTATCTGTTGCGGCGAAACTCTTGAACAAAGAGAAGCCGGCTCAACTGACGTTCATATTGTATCGCAAATAAGAGCAGCTTTAGCAGGTATTCCTTCTGAAGATATTGCTAAGTCGGTAATTGCTTATGAACCTATTTGGGCAATAGGAACGGGCAAGACTTGTGATTCTGTTGAAGCAAACAGAGTTATCAAAATGATTAGAAGTGTTGTTTCTGAAGTCGCAGGCGCAACAGCCGCTGATTCAATAAGAATTCTTTACGGTGGTTCAGTTAAACCTTCTACAATTGAAGAACAA
>CAJOOA010000035.1 GCA_905236055.1 Candidatus Gastranaerophilales bacterium
CAAGAATGGTAAGTAAATAACCATAATCATATCAACGTTTTCATCAGCTATAACTGTTTCAAGAGTTTGCTTGTAGTGTTCGATAGGAGCTGATGCAATCATATCTATCGGGTTCTTAACTGATGCTGCAGAAGGTAAGAAGCTTCTCAATTTTTCTTTTGTTGCATCAGAAATTTTAGCCATTTGCATACCATATTCGCAAACTGCATCAGTTGCCATAATGCCTGGGCCGCCTGAGTTAGTGATAATAGCTACTCTGTCACCCTTCGGAATCGGACAGTTAGCAAAAACTTTTGCTGTAGCAAATAAATTCTTCAAAGAGTATTCTCTGATTACGCCTGATTGACCGAGTAAAGCATTAGCTGCTTTATCAGCACCTGCAAGAGAACCTGTGTGAGAAGATGCTGCGCTTGCGCCTGCTGCAGAACGACCTGCCTTAAGAGCCAAGATAGGTTTCTTCTTAGAAATTCTTGAAGCCAATTTTCTGAAGTTTGCAGGATTTTGAATTGATTCCATGTATAACAGAATTTGTTCAACGTCAGAATCGTTTTCCCAATATTCTAAAGCTGTTTCTGCGTTAACATCAGCTTGGTTACCGATTGAAATAAATTGTGCAAAACCTAAGTTAAGGTCCTTAAGAATATTCAAGATACCACCGCCAAGAGCACCGGATTGAGAAACGAAACCAATATGTCCTCTTTCAGGAAGTGATTCTGCGAAACATCCGTCCATAGAAATTTCAGGTAATGTGTTAACAACGCCTAAGCAGTTCGGCCCTACACATCTCATACCATATTCCTGAACTTTAGAAAGTAATGCTTTTTCAAGTTCTGCTCCTTCTGCACCTGTTTCTTTAAAGCCGGCAGTAATAACGCAAAGACCTTTTATGCCCTTTTGGTGGCATTGGTCGATTGTATCGAGAACAAATTTAGCATTTACAACGATAATTGCCAAGTCGATTTCACCCGGAACTTCAAGAACTGAAGTGTATGCTTGAAGACCTTCAATAATACCGCCTTTTGGGTTAATCGGGTAAATATTACCCTTAAATTTGTATTCTTGTAATCTTTTCATAATGTCGGAACCTATTGTGTGCTCTTTAGTTGAAGCACCAACAACGGCAATAGATTTCGGTTTCATAATCTTGTCTAAATTTACCATTATTTGTCCATCCTTTC
The DNA here is from genome assembly GCA_905236055.1 of Candidatus Gastranaerophilales bacterium. GTDB lineage: Bacteria > Cyanobacteriota > Vampirovibrionia > Gastranaerophilales > Gastranaerophilaceae > CAG-196. The sequence continues at coordinate 1,179 of CAJOOA010000035.1, forward strand.
TTTGTTTGTAAAAAGTACACTTAAATTATATTACAAACATATTGGAATCAATAGTTTTTACGTATTATTCAATTGACCCTTTTTCTACTGTTCAAGTCGCCGCTTTTATGCTACAATTTGGAAAAAGAGGAAGAATTATGCAAAAAAATCAATCAATAGGTATGTATATAATTTTAGGTGTTATGGTTTTGGGATTTATATCCATGCTAATGTCCGGTCCAACATCAAGCACTGAGGAGCTTTCTTATACAACCTTTATGCAAAAACTCGAAAATAACGAGATTAAAAGCGTTAATATGGATAAAGATGTATTAATAGCTTATCCAAAAGTGCAACCTGAAACAAAACCAGTTAACAATCCTTGGTATGGCGAAGTTAAGCCGGCTACGATTCAATACAAAGTTTCATTTCCCGAAAATTCGGATATTATTCAAAAATTAGAAGATAAAAATGTTGATATAAACATTAAGAAAACATCTGAGGCCGGTTCCATGTTCGGAATGGGTTCATCTTTTATAACCATATTGATTGTTATAGGTTTTTTGGTACTTATAGCGAAAATGGTTCAGGCAGGCGGAGCGCAAGCAATGTCTTTTGGCAAAAGCAGAGCCAAAATGCTTATGGATAGCAAAGTTAAGACGACATTTAAAGATGTTGCCGGAATTGATGAAGAAAGAAAAGAACTTGAAGAAATCGTAGATTTCTTAAAACACAGCGATAAATATGTAAAATTGGGGGCAAAAATTCCTAAAGGAGTTCTGCTTGTCGGCGCTCCAGGTACAGGCAAGACCCTTATGGCAAAGGCCGTTGCGGGAGAAGCAGGCGTTCCGTTCTTTTCGATAAGCGGTTCTGATTTTGTCGAAATGTTTGTAGGTGTCGGCGCTTCTCGTGTTAGAGATTTGTTTGAACAAGCCAAAAAGCATCAGCCGTGTATAGTTTTTATAGACGAAATTGATGCCGTCGGTCGTCAGCGCGGAGCAGGTCTCGGAGGCGGACACGACGAAAGAGAACAAACTCTTAACCAATTGCTCGTGGAGATGGATGGTTTTGATGAACACACAAATATAATTATTCTTGCCGCAACAAACAGACCTGACATTTTGGATAATGCTCTTTTAAGGCCAGGACGTTTCGACAGACAAATCGTTATTAATAAGCCGGACGTTTTGGGTCGTGAGCAGATTCTTAATGTGCACGCAAAAAACAAACCCCTCGCTCAAGAAGTCGATTTAAAAACTTTGGCAAAACGCACTCCGGGATTTACGGGCGCAGATTTATCTAATCTCTTAAATGAAGCAGCCCTTTTGGCTGCACGCCATGACAAATCAGAAATTGACATGCCGGATTTGGAAGAAGCTATTGATAAAGTTATGGCAGGACCTGAAAAGAAAAGCAGAATAATTTCTGACGAAGAAAAAGAAAATACTGCCTACCACGAAGTCGGACACGCACTCCTCGCAAAACTACTCAAAGATTGCGATCCGCTTCATAAGGTTTCTATTATACCGCGCGGTATGGCATTGGGTATAACTCTTACATTGCCAGAAAAAGACCATTTAACAATGCGCAAAAGCCAACTCTTAGATAGAATTACAATGATACTTGGCGGACGTGTCGCAGAAGAATTGATATATGGAAAAGATAATGTAACAACAGGTGCCTCAAACGATTTGGAAAAAGTTTCGGCCCTTGCAAGAAGCATGGTTACAACCTACGGTATGAGTGAAAAAATGGGGAATTTGGCCTACGGGAAAGAACAAGAACACGTGTTTATGGGCAGAAACTTTGGAAATACAAGAGATTTTTCTGAAGAAATTGCAGCAGATATTGATAAAGAGGTAAAAATTATTGTTGACAGACAGTATGAAATTGCAAGAAATCTTTTAAATGATAACAGAGATATGCTTGAATACATTGCAAAAACCCTTTTGGAAAAAGAAACTTTGGATGAAAAAGAGTTTGAAGAATTAATGAACGAGGTACGTTCTAAAAGGGTTTAAAATTAATGAAATTAATGAAAGGATAAAAAAATGGATAAAGATGAACTTTTGTTGGAAGAGTATAAGCTTTACGTTAAACAAAAAGATAATTTTGTAGAAAGAAATTTTAGTACAAATAAATTTTATATGATTTCTATTGCAGTAATCCTTCTTGCAATGATATTTACAAACGAAATTGTTTTTATGAATAGATTTTCTGCAACACTTGTTTTTTCTGCTATAGGCATTGCCGTATGCGCACTTTGGTGGATGAATGTAGATAACTACAACATTTTAACCAAAATTAAATTTACAAATGTTATTGAGAAAATGGAAGAAAGTTTTTCATTCAAACCGTTCACCGAAGAACGCAAAAGCATTGAAGAATTTAGAAATAACAAAATATTTATGTTCTCTGATATTCAAAAATTGATAGCAATATTGACAGCGTTGTTCTTTTTCATTATTTTTGTAAACGAAGTTACTCCTTTATTTGCAGATCTTTTTGACAAAATTTATTACTTACTACGCACTTTTAAAAGCGGAATTTAACAAATTTTACGGAGCTGGAATATGAAAAGACAAGTTTCTAATACGGCAATAAATTGGCATTATATAGCTGTAGCAATGATTTTTGCGGTGGCGATTTTTATAATGGTTTTATATATGCCAAATTTAAGAGAAATTGATTCTCAAATATTAAAAACTATAAGACAATTTTTACTTCCTTTTCCGCAATACATTCCGTTATTCATTAATGAAATAGGTAAAGATTATTATATATGGCCATTAGTTGCCTCCGGAAGTGTTTTGGTTTCTCATAAACATAATTTGGAAGCATTTATGCTCATACTTTTTACCCAACTATCATTCTTGGTAAAAGAATGGATAAAGAATTATGTCTGCAGAGAAAGACCTTGCGGAGATGCCTACCCCGGGTTTAGCTTTCCCTCCGGTCATTCTGTAATTGCAATGTGTTTTTACGGAATCTTAATTTATCTTGTGGCGCGCTATGTCAGAGGATTTTGGAGATATTTCCTTATTTCTCTGTTCGGATTGTTAATAATTCTTGCAGGGCTTTCCCGTCTATGGCTAGGATTACATTTCCCGACAGATGTGTTAGAGGGCTTCCTCATCGGATTTATTTTGGTAAATCTCTTTATAATTTTAGACAAATTCTTCAGCACTAAAGCCGAATAAAAATAAAAAGATTACTTATTTCTTAAACCGAGAATTGCTTGTTCTTCTTCGGGAGTAAGTATTTTGGCACCACCTAGGATGTAAGTGTTTAAAACTGTTTGCGCATAAGTTTCTGCAAGTTCAAGTTTCAAGTATGCATCTTCTATAGTTTTTGATGCCACAACAAATCCGTGATTTTCCATTAGGACAGCATCATACTTATCAAAATATTTTATCGTATTTTCAACAAGCTCCTTTGAAGACGGAAGTGCATACTTAGCAAGCGGAATTCCGCCAAAATAAAAAACATTTTCCGCCATAATTGGCTCTAACAAATCTTTTCCTGCCGATGCAAAACTGCTCAAAAAAGGCGAATGCACATGTATAATAAAGTTTATCTCAGGTCTTTGCTTATAAATTTCTATATGCAAAAATTTTTCACTGGAGGGTTTTTTACCTTTTTCAAGTGAATTGCCTTCAAAATCAGTATAAACAATGTGCTTTGAACATAAATAACCATTTGCCGAGCCAGATGTTGTTATAAGCATCCCATCCTTATAACGTGCAGAAATATTTCCGGAATATCCGGGAGTATAACCTTTTTCTCCGCATAATTGCCCGCACCTTATTATAGAGTTAGCTAATTCATGACGTTTACAGAACATCTTCCATAACCTTTATATCTTCAACAACAGCTCTGTTTAAAACTTTTGGCTGGGTTGGAGCCACGTTTGCATTATATTTATTTTCTGCTGGCCGTATATCTTTTTTGGCCTTCTTTACTTGTTTTATTTCAAAAGTATTGTATTCAACATTTGCGCCCTTAGCATCCATCATAACCTCAACGGCACATCTGAGAATCTGCCTTTCTAAGTCGTAACCCAGATGTAATTTAAAATCGTCCGGTCCGAAGGAGAAATAGAATGTGTTTTCTGGCAATCTTCTACCGTTTACGGTATCACCTGAAACACATATAGTTCCGAACCAGGAAATTGTAAGCCATCTGCAAATTCTGAAGTACTCTCTTAAAGATAGTGCCTGTGTACCATATCTGAATGCATCATATCTTGCCAGCGGAGAATTATCATCATATGCAGTGAAGAAATAACCAAAATCCTGTTTCCAACGCTTATACTGAAAATTTAAATATGGTCCTGTTCTTGCAAGTGTTTGGGTATCACCAGTTCCATATAAAGCCGCCGATAACTGCGCTGTCATACCTAAACTCAAAGCTTGTAGCTTTTCCTGATTTTCATATCTGAAAAATTCTTGTCTAACCTGAGCCATGTATCTGAAACGTGATGTACTCATATGCCCAGAACTTTTTATTCTGTCATTATCGTGGCCCGAATCAAAATCAAGATCATGGAAAAAACCACCTTCAATTCTATGTTCAAAAGAAGAAGTTCTACCGGGAATCAGAAAACCATTGGAAGCATAATTTTTTTTATATACTATTGATGCTCCGTATTTTGGTCTGCGGCGCCCCAGAAACCATTCATCCATATAACTATTTACAGAATATTGCATAAATAAATCGTCATCAAGGTCTTGTTTACCATATGCAAAGAATCTGTGAGCTGCCGTTCCGTATGCTGCAGTAGTTTGGTTTGTACCGCTGGTGAAACGTCCTAAAATACCTACACCCATACCGGATTTATTATTAACAAACGGTACAGCTTTTAACACAGAACCCTTGGGTAATTCAAACACCCAACTCGGACCTGCATATAAACCCAATCCGCGATAGTTGCCTATTTCAAAGAAATTAGTTTCCGCATAATCGTGATTTTTATTTGTATATACCTTTATGGCTGGAATCTTGAATACTAAACGATTACCCCTATAAATTCTACCCTTCTTTATTGCAATAACTTCCAGGTCACCTTTTTGTTTAATTTTTATACTGTCAGCTCTAAATTTAATTATTCCGTCTTCCATGCTTTGAGAAAGCGATTCTTTGGGAGGTTTAAGCATGTTGCTTATTCCCATAAGTCTTCTCTTGGATAAAAGTTCAATCGGATATGATTCGTTTACCGTAATTTCACCTTGCTTCTGAACAACTTTATCCGCATAAACAAATCCTTTTTTCGATTTAATTTCAATAGTTTGTGTATTAGTTATAGGGTTTTCTATGAGAGCATTTTCTTCGTTCAAATCAACAAAGATATAATCTCCGGTAATTATCTGACCATTTTTAACAATCCTTACATTACCTTCTGCCTTTATTGTATTGTTTACCCTGTCAAAAGTAAGAATATCAGATTTGACATCAACATTTTGTTTAACGAAATTTATATTGACATTCCCCGTTGCTTTTATAAGGTAATTCTGAGTATCATAATCAACATTATCGCAATCCAATATTATATCTTCCATTGAAGTTTTTGATTTTTTAATCTTATTTTTCTTATTAACAGGAGCTTTTTCTTTGCTCTGTTCTGCAACCGCTTCTTCATCTGCTTCAAATCCATCGGGAGCCATTTCCTCAAAATCATCGACAACTTCTTTTGATGCATATTCTGACGTACCATCATCATAAGAATAAATGTCCGGTTCCTTAGCCGTAGGTGCAAATTCCATTTTCTTTACAGCCCTGTCGTGCAATTTATTTTGAATTGTTAAACGTAGAATCTTTACAGGCGGCATTGTTTTATTACCCGATGTCCTCTTCTTTGCACCATCATTGGTTACAACCTTCTGCTGCTGCGAAGATGATTCAAAGAAAGCATCTCCGGTATAATCAAAACCATCCTCAGAAGTAAATTCTGCCCTGACCGGAAGAATTAATACCATTAAAAATATTAAAAATATTGCAATTCTGTTCTTCAAAATACTATGTTCCTATATAACTTAAAGGATTATTGGGCTGACCGTTAACCCTTACTTCAAAATGACAATGCGGTCCGGTGCTATAACCAGTTGTACCTTCATAGCCCAAAACCTGACCTCTTTGCACTTTTGCCCCATTAGAAACGGCAATAGAACTCATATGAGCATACAAAGTAGTAACAGGTTTTCCGTTAACAATACCGTGTTCCAAAATAACAACTTTCCCGTAACCACCATACCATCCGGTATAAATAACTTTGCCTGAATTAGAAGCTTTTATTGCACCCTTATTAGGTCCGCCGATATCAACGCCAGAGTGAAAAGTTCTTGTGTTAAATATCGGATGTGTCCTCCAACCAAAAGGGGAAGTGATTCTTCCTTGTATCGGTTTCATAAAACCTGATGCAACAACAACATCTGAAGATTTAGTGGTACGGTTTATATATGTCTCTAGTTGATGAGATTGTTTCGCCAATTCTCTTTCTGCATTTTGATATGCTATCCGGTCTGTTTTAAGTTTCTGAATCATATTTTCATTGCGCGCAATTGCTCGCTTTATATAATCTTGCTGCGAATTTATTGAGGCCACCGAACGTTCCAGACTGCGTTTTCTCATTGCTATATTGTTTTTAATTGAAGCAATCTCAATTGCTTTTCTCCTTGCTGCCATCATTTTGGCTTCATCTTGCTGTATTATAATTCTCTGATAATACAAGCGGTCAACAAGAGCATTAATATCATTGGAATTTAAAAGTATTTGGAATCTGGCATTTCTTTGAGATTTATATGCGTTTCTTATATGCTGAGCAAGCACGTTATTTAAGGCATTATATTCGGCAGAAGCAGTTGAAAGTTGTGACTCTAACTGACTTAATTTCTTTTGCGATTCAGCAATTTCAGATTTTGATTGTGTCAAATTATTCGTTGCAGTTTCAAGTTTCTGTTGGTTTTTATAAAGTTTGTTTGTTTCCACATTTTCAAGCCATCTTAACTTGTTAATTTTTTCTTGGGTCGCTTTTTGCCGCGCGGCTATATCATCAATTGCATAAGAAGATAAACACCCGAAGGTATTCAATAGAATTGTTAAAAATATTAATATGTTTAATATTTTTCTAAAATTCAATAATGTACCCTTTCTTTGCAGTTATCTCAAAAATAAAAGACCGATACCCATACCTACAGTCCAAATAATGAATGAAACTGTTATTATGCCAACTATTAATTTTTTATGATTTCTAAAAAAGTCCATATCCAACCTCACCTGAACATGATAATACAAAAATGTTCTTAAGACAATTTTGTAAAGAGTTTTGAATCATATTTAATGTTTTTGATTTAATTTTTTCGTGTTACATTTGAATGGGGATTATAATCATTCTAAGCACTTTATCTCAATTGTATTATGAAATGTAATAACATATCTAAAAAAACACCTTCCTTGCACGGGAATAACATATATGAAATAACCGCCTACGTTCAAAATCACACTCTGATAAACAGAGGTATCACAACTATTGGCGGTAGTACCATACCTCAATGCATAATGTCCAACAACAAATATGAAGCACAAGAGCGTGGAATAATGGGCGGCATATATTTCATTGCATCTTATCTGACTCCGATTCTTTTAATACCAATATATAACAGGTGTTTTTTGAAAAATAAAAGCATAATAAAAGACTTTAATAAGGCCGCCGAACGAATTATTCAGGTTTCAAAAGAATACCTTACCCCAAAAGGAAATTTAAAAGACGGTTTAAAAGAAACCGCAAATAATTTCGACAAAAAACTTAAAAACAAAAATACTTCAATGGCCTTTGAAGAAATTTATAAAAGGTATGGCAACGAGGAAAAACTGAAAGACGACCTGCTTTCCGTACACAAAAAAGTTTTAATGACAGATTTTATCACAACCAGCTTAATGTGGTCGGCAATTCCGTGGATCGCAACAGAGCTGACAGAAAAGAGAACTAAAAGAACAGATTTTTCTGCAGGATTTAATTTAAGAGAAAATCAAAAAAGTGAAATCTCTGCTTCCAAACAAAATAAAAAGAAAAAGTTGCTATGGAACATCGCTTTTGCAACAATTCCAGGAATTATATTCTCAAATACGGTTACAAAAGGATTAAAAAGCGAAATCACTATAGATACCGGCTATTTAACAAAAAAAATATCTCAAAATGCAGCTAAATTTAATTACACATCCGGAACCAATATGTCAAAGCTCATTTATGCTTCAATATGGCTATTATCAAGTTTCCCCGCAAAAATAATTTCCGCAAGAGATAAAAACGAACGAAAAGACAGAGCAATAAGAGATATCGGTCTGTTTACAATGTTTTTTGGCGGTGATTTTCTTATAAACAATATCCTTGGTCGGCTTTCAGATAAATATTTGGGTACAAAAATTATGGATACTAACACCCGAAACATGAATTTCTTCGAAAAATTCAAACTCGGAATAAAAAATTTTAACAACCTTGAAAAAGAAAAAGGGCTTTCGAAAGAAATATTACAACGCACAAAAAAAGCGGGCGCATATATTTATTGGACATCTTTGCTTGCAAACACTACTTTAATCGGATTCGCACTACCTAAATTTTTGAACAAGCTATTGAGAAAAAATATTCAAAGAGAAACAACTCGTTAAAGCTTATTATTTGCTATCCTTCATTGCTTGGAGGATTATATCTCTCGCTTTTATTGCCTCTTCCTTTGATAAAGGCGGAGTATTCTTTAATTGATAAGGAATCCCTAGTGCTTCATATTTCGGAATCGCCATATTGTGATAGGGTAAAACGTCAAGCGCCTTTATATTGTGAAGTCCGGACAAAAATTCACCAAGTTCTTTTAAATAATTTTCATCATAAGTAATTTCCGGAACAACTACATGTCTTATCCAAACGGGTTTATTAATTTCTGATAAATATTTTGCAAAATCAAGAATATTCTCATTAGAATGCCCCGTAAGTTTTTTATGTTCCTCATCATCAATATGTTTTATATCTAAAAGAACAAGATCAGTATATTTTAATAGTTCGTCAATCGTTTCTTTGTGCTCCCTGTTAAATAAGACACCCGAAGTATCTAAAGCCGTGTGAATACCTTTTTCTTGCGCTAAGTTAAATAGCTCTGTTACAAACTCGGCCTGAACAAGCGGTTCGCCTCCCGTAACTGTGATACCACCCTTGCAAAACTCTTTTACTCCCTCATATTTTTCAAAAATTTGCGAAGGTGTATATTCTTCACCACCGTCAATTTTTTGTGAATCAGGGTTATGGCAGTACATACACCTCATTGGGCAACCTTGAGTAAATACGACAAACCTTATCCCAGGTCCGTCAACCGTTCCACATGTCTCTATCGAATGAATTTTGCCGATTATTTCACCCATATTTATCTTAACCTCAAAAACGCTTCGATCTTTGCTTTTACAGAATTTGATGCATAATCATCAATATCAATATAGAGCCCGTTATATTTATCTGCCAAATATTTCGCAAGTTGCGCTTTTGAACAAAATGCCTGTGAATAAAAAACCGTCGGGACATTTTCGTCCACATACATCTCTAAATCAATATCTGCAGGAGTCCCCGCTTCAACACATCTTATCCAGCCATAAATTTGAGTCGTATCGGGGAATAATTTAAGTATTTCCAAATCATTCGGTGGCACACCCCAAAAACCTACAGTAGGAACCGTTTTAATATATTCTCTCTTAAAAATTCCCGGCTCAATTATTCCCGCTGTTATCAACTGAACTTTGTCATACAATGGTAAATTACTTGTACAAATTTTTATCTCACGCTTGGGTGCAAGTTTTTCATAAATCGTTTGAACAACATTAAACCCCATATCCGAAAGCACCTTTGACGCAAACCATCCGCTATCACATTTGTCTTTGCCAATTGGAGCAATTACTAATTCGGGTTTCAAATATAAAGCATTGTCAATAATATTTTTTATAATCTTGCAATAAGATTCCGGCAAAATCGTGCTTTTGGGCGCAGAAAAATCAATATCCAAATCCACCCATTCGGAATTCGGATATCGTTTTTTTACATTATTTACGACTTGTGGGTCAGGATATCCCCAAAATCCTATCTTCACGGCTTAATCAATAACCTCGTTATATTCTTTCGGATTCGTTAGTAAATCGTAATCAATTTCATTTTCATTATCAGCAATAGCTGCCGCAACAACCGCATCTGAAGTTACGTTTACGAGTGTTCTCATCATATCCGTAATTCTTTCGATTGTGAACAGGAACGCAAAACCAGCAACAAGTTGTTCCGGGCTCAAGCCCAAGCCGTTAAGTACAAGCGCAATAGTAATTAAACCAGCTCCAGGAATACCTGCAGAAGTGCTTGATGCAATAATTGCAAGCAATGCAACCTGAACTATTAACAACGGGCTTAAAGCAATACCATAAGCTTGTGCAAGGAATATGACCGCAACCACTTGTAAAAGTGCAGTTCCATCCATATTAAGTGTTGCGCCAAGAGGAATTACGAAACTCGTAATTTTATGAGAAATACCTCTCTTTTCGCAACATGCAATTGTCAAAGGTAATGTTGCGGAAGAACTTGCCGTACCAAATGCAACCATCATAGCTTCGGCAATCGCTGCATACAGCATCCAAACAGGAACTTTAGAAAATATTCTTAAGAATATAGGATAAACAACAAATAATTGAATACCAAAACCAAGTGCAAGAACACCTAAATATTTAGATATAGCGATAAATATATCCGGCCCAAAAGCAGATACCGCAACAGCAGTAAGTGCAAAAACGCCTGGTGCCGCAAAACACATAATCCAATCAGTAATTTTCATTGTTGCTGCAAATATAGATTCAAAGAAACTTACAAACGGTCTGTTAATTTCACCGACTCTTGCGAGAGCAACTGAGAAAAATACCGCAAACACTATAATAGGAACCATTTCCCCACTTGCTACAGCCTCTAAAGGATTCTTAGGAACAAATCCTAAAATAATATTTAAAAGGTTGCCCTTCTGAGCTTCTATCGTTGCCGCAACCTGTGCCTGAATGCCTGTGGCAACGTCGGAATTGATATAAGCTACCGCTTCAGCCCCCGGTTTAAGCAAAAGTGCAAGCCCCGCTCCTAATGCTACAGCAACAGTTGTAATAATTGCATAATAGCATATCATTTTTGTACCGAGTTTACCTAGCTGTTTACTATCCCCAATACTTGTAATACCTATAACTATTGCTGATATTACAAGCGGGATTACAACCATTTGTATTAACCTGATAAACAATTGCCCGATAAAAGTTAAAGCATTCATTATTACAGGATTTTGGTTTGTATGAAGCCAAACTCCTGCAAATATACCGAGAAGCAGCCCGGCAAAAATGTGCCAATTTCTCTTTAACCCCAAACCTAAAGCAATCATTACCTGCATGTATAATTTCATAAATAAAGTTCCTCTCACTGTTTATTAACCAGTCTATTGTACTATTTTTCCCCAAAAAATACAAGATGATTATCCTGTGGATAATTGCAAATAAAAAAACGGCTTTCGCCGTTTTATTAAAAATTAATCACGTAATTGTGAGTTTCAAAAATTTCGTTTTCTCCCAAGTTTATTTTATTTCCTCGTGTCTCTTTTAATTTTTCTTTTTATTCTCGTCTCTCAACCCCAAAATCTTATCCCAGTAGCGCCTCAAGTATTTTTGCATTTTTGTCTGCCAAACCGTTTCTTCTTGTTTGTGAACGATTAATGTAGGTTCTTAATGCTTCACGAATTAACTCCGAGCGTGTACGACTTTCTGAATCAGCTACCTGATCAATCTTGTCTAAAAATCCCTCGGGCATTGAAATTAATACTCTTGCCATAATTTCCTCCTTAATATTTTTATATACGTTTTGTTCCCTGTGTATATATAAAGTATTTACATTTTAAAAAATTGCCCTTTTTGGCATGTAATGTTAAGAAATATTAAGAATTTGTTATGGGATTAGCTCTGTTAATGCAGAAAAGACAATGTATTGCAGGTGTTTCATGATAAAATATTATTATGAATAAAGACGAGCTTATAGCTATTTTATCGGACGAAACAAAAAATGATTGGCTTTTCAAAAAAGCCGACGAAATTCGCCGTCAAAATGTTAGCGAAGGCATACATCTTCGAGGGCTTATTGAATTTTCAAATATCTGCAAGCGGCAGTGTAAATATTGCGGTTTACGTTGGCTAAACAAAGAAGTTGAAAGATACAGATTATCGGAAAATGATATTTTATCCTGCGCAAAAAATGCAGTCATGCTCGGATACCGCACAATTGTACTTCAGTCGGGAGAAGATGATTATTACGACACTGATAGAATGTGCCGAATAATAAAAGACATTAAAGAATTTGACGTAGCTTTGACGTTAAGCATTGGCGAAAAAACCTATGATGAATATAAGGCCTTTAAAGATGCCGGAGCAGACAGATATCTTTTGAGAATCGAAACAACAGACAAGAACCTCTACAAAAATATGCACCCCAATGCAGACATAGAAAATCGTTTCAGATGTTTATATGACCTCAAAAGTTTGGGATATGAAACAGGAACCGGATGCCTTGTCGGGCTCCCCGGTCAAACAATTGAATCTTTGGCAGATGATATTTTATTTTTCAAAGAACTTGATGCCGATATGGTCGGAATAGGACCGTTTATTCCGCATGGACAAACCCCTTTAAAAGACGTACCACAAGGAGATTTTTGGCTTGCTTTAAAAGTTATGGCACTTACTAGAATTAATTTACCTGATATAAATATTCCCGCAACAACCGCTATGGAAACTATTAAGCCAAACGGCAGAATAATTGCCCTACAAAGCGGAGCAAATGTTGTTATGCCAAATGTTACTTCAACGGAATATCGCGCAAAATACGAAATTTATCCAAATAAGATATGTATAAATGATGCAGCAGAACAATGCAGAAATTGTATTGAAAATAAAATTAACAGTATAGGCCGTTTTGTTTCAAAAGACTATGGTTTCAGGAATAACCATTAAAAATATTTGGATTAATATTTCTTAAAAAACACTTGATAGAATATTTTTTTGATATATCTTGTTATATATAATTTGATATAAGGAGAAAATATGAGAATTTCTGCCGTAAATAACATCGGTTATCAAAAACATACTAATTACCCCAAAAAGACAAATGCAAATTTCAAAGGCATTAATGTACATAGAGTATTCGAACAGCAGAAATATCTGCCGAGGACCTGGCAAGAGGCAATTCAGCTTTATTTTCAATTATTAAATGCGGTAAAAACCGAAAAAAATTTGAAAATAGTCAACCCCGAACTTTATAAAGCATTGTTTTTCCCGGAGAAGTCTCCGACTTATGACCGTGCAGTAGGGTTTATAAAAGACCACAATATCTACGACACAAAGGAGGCCGGAATCATTATAGCTCAAGAAGGGGATAAGGTATTGTTATCTTATTTACGTGATGCTGAATTTCCTGAAAATGGAAAAATTAAACATCATGGTCGCTGCATTACTTTTTACGACGGTGGCAGATCTTACAAGCGTTTTGGAATATATGAAGAAGAAGGGAAATACTTGGGTGTTTATCCGTATTATCAGCAAAATTTGTATTATGCCGATTATTGGCCTGTTGGTGAATACCAAGGGAATCCGAGAATGATTCAATCAAACGGTTATGAAACAACCTATTATAACCCTGATGGTTCAAGAGAATTATTTGGCGGTATAACATCATTATTCCAAGAATTATTCGGTTAATAAATTATAATAATAAAAATATATAAATCAGGAGGTTATTAAGGATGGGATTAAATTCGCTTACAATTAGACAGCCAATTTTGGGTATCAGAATGCAGACCAAGGCAAATTTTAGCAATGCTGTTGCAAAAAAAGTTGAACAAGTAATGCCGGTTGCGGTAGACGAATTTTATAAAAGAGCGGGTAAAAAAGGACAATTTTTAAATTGGGTTGGCTTACCCTCAAAACAAATAAAAAAAGTAGATGCCATTTATGACACGGTCAACAAACTAAAAAACCAAACAGGTGCAAAGTTTTTAACCGTACTTGGAATTGGCGGCTCAAAACACACTGTTGAGCATATGTTAGGCATAAACGGTTTAAATATAAAAGGAGATAAAGTTAAATTTTTCTCTGACATAGATTCAACCAGTTTTGCAAGATATATGGAACAAATTGATAATGATATTACCAATTCAAACTTCCTTGTTGTTTCAAAATCCGGTTCAACTTTTGAAACAAAAGACGGAATGATGAGAGTTCTGGGTAAATTGAAAGAAAAATTTGATGATGGTTGGTTGTTCAAAAGTGAATGGGAAAAGAAGATTGCAAAGTACATGGTTGCTGTAACGGGTAAAAATGATGCAACAAGTGAATTAAGAAGATATTCCAACGAACATGGTTGGCTTGGTGATTTGTATATTCATGACGATGTTGGCGGCAGATTCTCAGCATTTGATGACCATGCATTATTTACACTTGCTTATGCGGGAATGAAAAAAGAAGATATGATTAAAATGCTTCAAAGCGCACAGGATGTTTCGAATATCTCTATGAGTAAAAATTTAGCCCAAAATCAGGCGTTGAGTCAAGCTGCTTTCTGGTCTGCAGCAAGATTAGACGGAATAAGGGACAGCGTTCATCAATATTTGGGTGAAATGTTTAATTCAACCGAAAAATGGCATACTCAAATGCAGAATGAATCCATCAAAGATACTTCAAAACAGATTACAAAAATAACAGATGCAATGCATCATTCTTCGGAAGCTTGGTATAAACCGGGCAACAAGTTTGCATTTGCATTAACAGCACCATATGACCAAGGTTTTGCAAAAGAAAATGTAGAAGGATATGTAAAAGCCATTGAAAAAACTAATTCTGATTGCGGGCCATCAATGTTGGAACTTTTAAATACGCAAGGACTGGGATTATCTCCTGAAGCTGCAGGCGCAATGACTCAGACAAGAGCATTCTCAACTGTTTATCAGGAAATATTGGAAAAGAAAGCGCTTGGTCAACCTTTGCCAAAAGTTTTAGACGCGGTTTTACAGCCGAATGTAGAGGCATATAAAAAAAACCTTAAACCGATAGAAGGAAATAAACCACCTGTTGAAGCAGGCAGAATTTCTTTAAATGCATAAGAAAAAGAGGGCGGCAGAAACCGCCCTCTTTCTTTTTGACAACTTATTTGTTCATTTGCTGTAATTGATCGCATGGATCACAGTTTTCCCTGACCTTCTGACATGGCTCGCATGGTTTGGTCTGTTGCTGAACCTTGCATGGACAATTTTTCTTCTTTTTAGCACAAGGGTCGCAAGGTGCCGCATAACCTGTTTCACATGGGTCACACTTTTTCTCGCACTTGCAATGTCCCCAATTTGCCGGATTAAGATTTGACCAACAAAAAGCTTCGGCACTCATAATTGAACACGAAAGTAATCCTAACAATGCTAATACTGATAACGTTTTTTTCATAATTAACTCCTTTTCTAATTAAAAAAGCATGTATTAAACGAAATACGCTATCATTTTAAAAAACTTTGTCATAAAAACTATCACCCAATTAGACATATATTATTTTGGATTTATGCTATACTAAAATAGTAGGGGTCTGTAGCTCAGTAGGATAGAGCGGCGGTTTCCTAAACCGCGTCTGCCGCGAGTTCGACTCTCGCCAGGCCCAAATAAAAAAGACAGGAATAATCCTGTCTTTTTTATTTTATCTTTGATTTAAAAAACTGGTAAAATCCATTTATTTTTTTAAAAAATAAATTTTAACATTACTAGCAAATTATTTTTTTTTGTGTTTTAAGATAAGTGAAATTCGAATTTTCAAAGGAGAAACGGATGCAAATACAATCAATTACCCCAAATGCCAATTACTCAAAAACCAGTTTTGGAACAGCACCAAAACCACAAGCAATTAAGCATGTTGAGTTTTCTATGATGAAAACTCCATCAAGCAAAGTGGAATTGGAAAACTTTGTTTCAAAACTTAAAAATGTTAAGTATGATTTGTTGATAAAGCTTTTGCCATACACTCCGAAAGCTGCCGAAACAAACTTCAATGCTAAAATGCTCACAAAAAAACTCAATGATGTAAATTCCATGCTTGAAGTATTGGCACCTTCTCCGAAAAACACATTAAGACAAACCGTTTAACAGGGAAACGGCAAATTAAATAAACATGAAAATCGAGGACGGCCAATCGGTCGTCCTTACTTCTGCAAAATAAAGAGGTGTTTGGAATCAAACACCTCTCGTTTAGATTTTGGTTTATTATAATGACAATACAAAGTCTTCTTCTGCCGGAAATACCTTCGGTACTTGAAGTATCCAGTCTTTAACTTCTTTGTCTGCTTTTGCCCAGTTAACAGATATTAAACCTCTCTGTACCCAAAGCAATTCTTTAAAGAATTCGTATTGAGAATTGAATGCGTCAAGTTTTGCCTTGAAATACAAATCTTGAGCATCAACCAATTGGTTAATCGGAGCTTCACCTACCAAATATCTTGCCTTAACCATCTGGTAGTTTTCAGCTTCTGCAAACAATGCCTTGTATGATTTTTCAATCATAAAGTATTTCGCAATTGCTCTGTTAACAACTTCACGAATTGTCATTTCAAGCTGAGTATTAACTTCTTCAAGGTAAGCATTCAATTCGTTCAATTCAGATTTGCATCTTGCAATTTCAGCAAACTTATGTCCGCCTTCAATCGGTTTCCATTGAGCCGCAATTAAGAAACGGAAAGAATCTTTATCTAATGCTAACCACGGAGTACTTGCCAAACCCATATTATAACCTGCCGTCATGCTGTTTGCCAAGTATTGTGCCTCTGTCATACCTGCCGGCACTGCACCTGCATTAATGACACCCGTTGCTGCATTTGCTCCTTGTGCTGAACCAACAGCAGAACCAACATATTTCATTTGATTATGACCTTCATTTTCATAAGGCAAGTGTCTGTCAAATTGTTTTGAATATTCCAATGACAATTTAGCGTTCGGCAAAAAGAACTTCTGGGTATAATTACCTATTTCAGCTTTCTTCATAGCAATAGCAGCTTTTAACTTAACCGTTTCCGGTGAACGATAAATAACCTCATCAACTAATAAATCAGTAAATTTACCTAATCTCTTCGGATCTCTAACGTGATCAATAATGTGAAGATCAGATGAGAAGAAAGAAGGATCGCTTGCAGTCAAAGGCGCGAAATCAAATTCTTGTTTTTGGTCTTTGTTGAGCAATTTGCTTACACTGATCTTAATATTTTTAAGTTCAGCTTGCATTCCGAGAAGTTTCTTTTCCTCTTCGCTAACCTGACCGGCCCAACGCATGATTTCTTCGTTTCCGCATTTGCCTGTTTTTTGACGAACACGAGCCATAGCAAGATTTTCTCTTGTTTCCTGCAATTCCTCTTGCTGAACTTTTATAGCATTTTCGAGCATCAAAGCATCAACATAAAGATTAGCCGCTTGGAACTCTGTATTTGTCTTAGTCAAAATGTGTTCGGCTTTGTCAAATTTCAATTTTTTATGTTTAACGATGATATTTGTAACCAAATCAGGTGAATAAATAACCTGATCCATTGCTGCTGTGAAAACACCTACTCTTGTAGGAACACCGGAATATGATTCAGCATAACCGCTGTTATAAGTTTGGTATCCCATATCTAACCTTAGAGTCGGCAGATATCTCAAGTAAGCACTCGCTACAGAACGTCTTGCAGCACTGATTAAAAATTGTTTTCTTTTCATATCAAGGTTGCCTTCGTCCAACGCATCAAGCAATGAACCAAGAGTATATTTAGGCAATTCTTTATTTGATATAATCGTACAATTATTCAATAATCTTAATGCCGGAACATAACCAACAGCATCGCCGGCATCTGAGTTGTAGAATAACACCTTATCATCATAGAAAGGTATTTTTTCTTCTTTTACAGCTTGTCCGTGAAGAACACCGTGGATATTGAATGAAGTCGCCTCGGCTAATTTCTTATCAACATTAAAAGTTGAAGCACCAAGCATTGCACCTAAAGCAACGTCTTCTTTACCAACTGTTGAAAAAGAAGGTAATTTTTTACTGTTAATATATTCGTAAACTTCTTTTCTTTGTGCTTGTGTCAAGTTAAATAAAGGTGTTACGAATGCCGAATCAGCATCAGATGGGATTTTTGCCAAAGATGCTTTTACATTGGTATTTACAGGAACTACAACAAAATCAATATTGCATTTCTTGTCTGCAAGCCGCTTCTTTATTATAGAATCCCAATCCTGATGCATGTTGTAATAATTTTCATTCATCAATATTGCGGTTTTCTTACTTCCCGGAACCAAGGCCTGAAAAGTAACAAAATCATCTACGTTTTGTTGTACAGGATTGAAACTTCCAAAATCTCTCAAACCATATTGATCAATTGTCAAAACATATTTTTGTTTGTTTGGTTTGTTTGCGTAGTAATCACTTGACATAAAGCCAAGGGAAATAACCATTCTTGCACGTGATGCAAGCGCTTTGTCGGAAACTGCTTTTGCACCTGCTTCTGTCCAGTTCCCTGTAAAGATTAAATCTTTAGGAAACGATACCTTGAAATCCGGCAATAATGACATTGTAATAACTTTTTGGAAGGTTCCCAAAACTTCTGCATTTTTATCCGATGGGCCGTCAAATACGAAGGCAAGCTCAATTGTTTTTGCATTTGGAGCTGCCTGTAATGTCGGCTGTTTAGGCCTTGGCATGTTCGGATTGGGATTTGCTGCCATTACTGATATTCCTGTGTACATGTAGAATATCATCAGCAACAATATACTACTTAGTATCTTTTTCATTTTCTCTCACTCCATGAATTTTATTAGTACGAGAGTAAATTTAATTTAAAAATTCATTTCTGTCAATAGGTCTCAAATTAAATTTACAATTGGCTTGAAATTATTAAACATTTGTTTAATAATTAAAGTATGAAGAAATTTGATGAACAAAATTCCAAAGAAAGAATCTTAAAAGTCGCTTCAAAACTTTTCGCACAAAAAGGTTTTGCGGGAACAAGCGTAAGAGAAATATCAAAAGCCGCCGGCGTTAATGTTGCCATGATATCTTATTTCTGGGGCGGGAAAAAAGAACTCTTTCATGGAATAATTAATAATACTATAGAGAAACAAACCCGGTATGCGAAATCAGCTCTTGACTTCGCAATAAATCCGGAAGATTTGTCAAAAGAACAACAGATTGAACTTATGTACAGAACCGTTGACAAAGCAATTGAGTTTTTTTACAGCGACCTTTCAAGCGAACTCTTAACGATACTAACACACGGGCAAAAGGAAAAAGAAATCTTCGGAAATCTTCCATTGTTTAAGTATGGTAAAAAACTTGTTGCGGCCTTATTTGACCTCAAAGAAAACGATAAAGAAGTTATACTTACATTGGTTTCAATCATAACGCTGATAAATGCCCCGAGGTTAATGCCGAATTTTTCACTGCAGCTTATGAACCAGAGGACTTTCCATCAAGAAGACGTTCGAATAATCAGAAAAAATGTAAGAACATATATGGAAGCGCTGCTTCGTACACATAAGCTTATTTAATATTTATTATTGCAACATTTTCTATGTGATATGTGTGCGGAAACATATCAAAGGGTTGAATGAACTCAACGGTGCACCCTTGTTCTGTCAAATATTTTAAATCTCTCGCCAGTGTCGACGGATTGCAGGAAACATATATAATTTCTCTTTTTGTAAGTTTAAGTGCGTAGTCCAAACTCTGTTGAGAACAACCTTTTCTCGGAGGATCAAGAACCATAACATCATAATATTTACCCCTTGTATTCAGTTCTTTTTCAAAAAATTCTCCCGCATCCATATTGTGAAGTTCTATATTTTTAATCCCGTTCTGCTTAACAATTTCCTCAGCCAAATCTACTGAGGCCTTATTTTCTTCCACACTTACAACTTTTTCCGAAATATCGGAAAGACAAATTCCAAAAGCAGCAATGCCTGCATAAGCATCTAAAATAACAGGGGTATTATAATTTTTCGAAACATATTTTTTAACATATTCGAAAATGTTATTTGCACTCAAAGGGTTGACTTGAAAGAAAGTTTTCGCCCCGACTTTAAAAATCTTGTCGCATAGTCTTTCTTCAATATAATTTTGACCCCCAACTATATCGGTTTCTTTGCCTAGAATCAAATTCGTTTTATTCGGATTCAAATTTATTCCGACACCTGAAACATTTTCAAAATTTTCATATATTTTTTTAGCAAGGTTTTTAACTTTATCCAAAAATTTAGAAGAATTTATGACAAGAATAACAAGATTTTCCCCTGTAAGCTCAGACGAACGAATAACGACATGCCTCAAATCACCCGCATGCTTCTTTTCATTATATCCGCTTATGCCAAAAACCGGGGCATTATTTCTTATAAAATCTATTATATCGTCGCATTCTTTCGGTTGAATCGGACAATATTTTATGTTCACAATTTCGTGTGAATTTTGCTTGTAATACCCAGCCAAAATTCTTTTTGAATCTCTTGTCTCAGAAACAGGATATTGAATTTTTCTGCGATATTCTTTTATCTTTGGACTCGGTATGACATCTCTTATTTCAATCCCAGAACCCATAAATATATCTTTCACTATTTCTTTTTTCTGTTCCAATTGAAATTTGTAATCAATGAATTGAAGCTGACATGCACCACAAACCTTTTGCATCGGACAAAGCGGAGAAACACGATGTTTCGATGGTTTTATGATTTCCGTTATAACAGCGTTGGCAAAATTCTTATTTTTCTTTGTAATACGAATTTTAACCTTATCTTCGGGGCAAGCATTTTCGACAAAAATAACATACCCCTCAACTCTTGCAATACCAAAACCGAGATTTGATAATTTTTCAATCTCAACAACCAATTCGGAAGGGATATCTTTTTTATTAACTATTTGCTGCATGGTTTAATAACCTGAATATTACGGGTTTCAGAAATTTCCTGCCTTGCATCTCTTATAATTTGTTTATATTCCTCAGACAAGCTTAAGCCGTTGCATAATCTGTCAATAAATCCATTATTCAGTCTGACAGCTTTCTCTAATGCACCAATATCCTCAAGCACATCTTTTACATCATTAAACTCATATCCGAAGGATTGTTTGGATTGATAAACCATTATTTCTCCGGTTTCTGCCTCCAACGGTTCTCCGCCAAGCTCAAAATGAAGTTTAAAAATAGATTTTAAATCCTGAAGTTCCGCTTGCATTGTAGCAATGCTTTGCTGAATTCTTAAATATCTGTCAAAAAGATAATCTACGTTTTTAAGCTGTTTTTTCTGCCAATCTAATTTTTGAAGATAAAGTTTTTTCAACTTCGGGTAAGCAAGAGCAAGCCCCATAGTATCTGCCATTGCCCGGTGATGATTATTCAACTCAACATTAAATCTTTCCGTTAATGCCTCAAGTCCGTGAGATTCCAAATCAGGAGCTATTTCTTTGAACATCATTTGTGTATCAATTCTCGGATTATTAAAAGGTTCGCCGGTTAACCGTAATTTTGCTTCATTAAGGAAAGAATAGTCAAAAATTGCATTGTGCGCTACAATCGGATAATCGCCTATGAATTCAAGAATCTTTGGCATCGCTTCTTCTTCTGTCGGTGCATCTTCAACCATTTCTTGAGTTATACCGTGAATCGCGATGGAAGATTTTCGTATATGCTGATTAGGGTTTATCAATGTCTGATACTCATCAACGATTTTACCGTTTTCAAGCCGTACTGCGGCAAATTCAACCATTCGTTCTCTTGTGTAATCCAAACCGGTAGTTTCGGTATCCAATACAATTTCAATTTCTTTTTTTCTCGGCATAATTATATCCTTTTGGGGCAGACAAAACTTCTTACCCTCTCTCCCTGAATATATGATAGCATAAATATGAGAGATGTGGTAACATTATTACACGAGGAGAATTTATATGGTAACTGAAATTAATACAAATAATTTTGATTCCGAAGTCGTAAATTATGCCGGAATTACTGTTGTAGACTTTTTTGCAGATTGGTGCGGACCTTGCAGAAAAATGGGACCGATTCTTGAAGAAGTTGAAAAAGAATTGGGTTCAAATGTTAAATTTACAAAAATCAACACAGATAATAACATTGAAATGGCAAAAAAATATCAAGTAAGCGGCCTTCCGACTCTTATGATTTTCAAAAATGGTGCTCCCGCAGAGCGCATGGTCGGTTTAATGCCAAAATCTTCTATTATTACCAACATTGAAAAATATATTTAATTTAAATAAAATATCCGATTTTATTGACTTCAAGTGCTTTAGGGTGATATCATCAAAATATGAAGAAGTTGGTATTAATTTTGTCAATGCTTTTATGCCTGCCTGTGTTCGCCGGACAATATGAAGACGCTCTGAGAACAGGGCAACCCGTATGCTTGTACATGTACACAAAAACGTGTAAATATTGTAAACAAACAAAACCGGTTTTTGAAAAGCTTTTACGGAATCATAACAAAGATATTAAATTCGTCAGTGTTGATGCAGAATCTCCGTATGGATATCTTTTAATGAGAGATATGCAAGTTGGCTATGTACCGTTTGTTGTTTTGGCAGACGCCAGAAGACATTACTTCATCCCTATAACACCATCTTGTGCTATAGAATACGCTTGTATGGAAAAAGAAATAAAAAAATTTATCAAGTAGATAGGAGGAATTATGAAAGGAATAGTATTAGCGGGAGGAGCAGGCACACGTTTATATCCGGCATCACAACCAATTTCAAAGATTCTTTTGCCTATTTATGATAAACCGATGATTTATTATCCTTTATCTACACTTATGCTTGCAGGTATTAAAGATATTCTTATAATAACCAATGAAACTGATTATGATAATTTTATAAAATTACTCGGAGATGGCTCTCAATTCGGTTTAGACCTACACTACCAAATTCAATATGTACAAAAAGGCATCGCAGATGCGTTTATTATAGGCGAAGAATTTATAGAGAACGATAGTGTTGCTTTGGTTCTGGGAGATAATATTTTCCACGGGCACGGATTTTCAACTATCATGAAAAATGCTATTTCAAACAACAAAGGTGCAACTGTTTTCGGCTATACGGTAAAAGATCCAGAACGATTTGGCGTTGTTGAATTTGACAAAAATCATAAAGCCATATCTTTGGAAGAAAAACCAAAACACCCGAAATCAAATTATGCAGTAACAGGTTTATATTTCTATGATAATAACGTTTGTAAATACGCAAAAGAGCTATCCCCATCTGCAAGAGGAGAACTTGAAATAACAGATTTGAATAAAATATATCTTGAAAAAGGCCTGTTGAATGTTGAAATTTTAGGAAGAGGTTTTGCATGGCTTGATACCGGAACACACGATTCTATGCTCCAGGCAAGTTCATTTGTTCAAACAATGGAATTGAACAAAGGGGTTAAAATCGCATGCCTGGAAGAAATCGCTTTCAACCAAGGTTTTATAACGGGAGAAGAACTCCTTAAAAAGATTGAAAAGTACGGTAACAACAGCGGGTATTATCAATATATAAGAGAGATTGTGTACCAAAATAAAAAAGACTTTGCGTTTATGTAAATTATTTATGCGAATTATAACAGACCGTAGCAAAAAAAAATTTTACAGTTTTTAGTTATATTATTAAACTTGCATCGGGAATAATATGATTAGTAATGTGTCATTTGGAGCAAAAGTAAATAGTATACCGCACCTTAAAAATTTGGCAGGTAAAAAATTAAACATGCCTGAAGTCAAATTGAATGGTTATACGGCATTTATTGGCGGAGATGTTTTTGTACCTTCCTGCAAAATAGCTAAGCATGATTTACTGTTTAAAGATAAAAAACTTATAGCAATTGACAATTTTGATGAAAATTCGGTCGGTGAAAAAATAAATTATGTTGTATTGGATAATGAAACAATAACCCCGGCAATCTTAGACCAACATATTCATGGTGGGTACGGCGTAAGTTTCCATGACTCTTCCGAAGAAAAAATAAGAGATTTGTTGAAAAAATTGGCCGAAAAAGGTATAGGCGGTGTAATAGCTACAACTTTGCCGGGAGATGCGGAACAGATAAAAAATCAGATTAAAGTTTTAAATAACATCATAAAAAATCCTGATGAAGGTGCTACTAAAATATATGGTATACATCTTGAAGGCCCGTTTTTGAACAAAGAAAAACGAGGGATTCACTCAATAAAAGATTTAATGATTCCGACTATAGATAATTACAAGAGTTTTGAGCCCGAAAACGTCAAAATTGTTACACTCGCGCCGGAGCTTGATGAAAATTATGAACTTACAAAATATCTTCGTAAATCAGGCGTAACCGTTTCTGCCGGACATAGTATGGCAACAGCAAAAAATATAATCAAATCTGGAATTAAACAAGTCACACATTTATTTAATGCAATGGCACAGCTTCATCACAGAGTACCTACTATTGCGAATGAGGGTCTTAATAACCCAAAAATTACCGCGGAAATGATTGCGGATGAAGCATCAATTATTCCGTCTGTAATGAACATGGTAATGAAATTAAAGCCCAAAAGTAAACTCGTTTTAATATCCGATGCATTGCCAAATGCCGGAATTAAAGAAGATTTTATTATGGGAGGAAAAGTTATTTATGTAGATGATAACTTAATACCTAAAGATATCGATGGAGTTCTTGCCGGCAATATGAAATTTCTCCCCGAAACCGCAAAAACTTTAATTAATGATACCAATTTGACCTTCAAGGATTTTATAAGATATACCAGCGCTAATCCCGCCAAAAACTTTGGATTACTGGAACATTTTTCAATAAAAGAAAATACGGAACCAAATTTTTCAATATGGAATAACACTGAACTTATTCCGACAAAAACCTTTATCGCATAATTCATGCAAACTTTTACATATTATGTGTTAAAATACTGTTATGAATTATTTTGAAACAGGTATTAAATATTTTAAAAAACTTGATAAAAGAAAAAAAACATATTTCATTATTACTTTTTTGATAATTGTTATAATGAGTTGGACATTTATTTCTGCAGGTGTAATCACCGGAAATTTTAATCGTTCGCAATTAAGAAATAAAGCCGATAGCCAAAAAGTTAATGCAAACGGCATCATTATAACCGAAACCAAAAATGGTACAAAATATTTTGAAATATACGGCGAAAGCGGGAATTACAATAATCAGGATAAAATCGCAACTTTAAATAATCTCGTCGGGAATTTTTACAAGAACAATGAAGTCTCAATGAGTTTTCAATCCTCTAAGGGTTCTTATGACGAGAGAAATCGTGTCATAACATTGTTTGAAAATTCATATATAGTTCTTAAAGACGAAACCTCATTGGAAGCAGACAAAGTTGTTTGGTCCGGTTCAGATAACGACACAATCGCCGAAGGGAATGTTAAAATAAAAAAAGGTAAAGAACTTGTCGCATCTGCAGATAAATGTATAATAAGAGCAGGGTATGACAGCTTTAAAATAATAGGTAAGACAAAAACTCAAATTTTTGGTAAAGACAAGGAGAGCAAATGAAAAAGATACTAATTATTTTGTTTTTAATACTTACAAGCATTGCTGTTTACGCATCAGATTTGGTTATAGAATCAAAAACACAGACTTTTTCTGATAAAGAAAAGAAAATAATGCTTGACGGAGGCGTAAAGGTTCAATTAGATAATCTGACAGTAGTAAGTCCAAAAGCAGACGTAAGTATAAGAAAAAATAATAAACTTGATGTCGCAACTTTTTATGACAAGCCATATGCTTTTGAAATAAATGCCAACAAAAAAAGGGAAGTTAAATCAAATATTTTACAGGTATCTTTAATCAATAAAATTGTACGTGCCGAAGGGGAAACTCAATCAATTATAACGGAAGGAAATACTCCAATTGTTGTCATTAACGCTGATGAGCAAGAATACGATACTAAGAGTAATATAATGGTCGCAAACGGAAAGGTAGGCATACAGTACAAAGACATAGAAACTCTTTCTGATAAAGCAGTAATTTTGACTGACTCAAAAGGCGATATAAAAAAGATTGATTTAATTGGAAATGCATCAGTTAAACAAGGACAAAATTATTCTGAAGGACACCACTTTATTTATAATCCGGTTAATGATGATATGAACGTGAGCGGGAATACAAAAACTATCGCATACACAAAAGATGGCAAAAAGCTTACCATTCACTCGGATTATCAACAATACAACAAAAAACAAAATTCTTATATCGGGACAGGGCATGTTAAAATTTGGTTTGACGACTATTACGCCCAAGGGCCCAAGGTCAGCGTCTTTCCTAATATGGAAACCGGCAAGCCAAACGAAATCTATTTTGTAGGACGTTCTAAAATAGTACAAACAAACAGAGATATTGTTGCGGATAAGATAAAGATTACATTAGACCCGAAAGATTTTCAGGCAGAGGGGAATGTAAGAACTATTATACACAATGTTGACACAAAAGATATGGACGGTAGTTTATAATGTCGGAAAAAATTGATAAGGCAATGTCCTTATTTAAAGAAAGAAAATATAAAGAATGTATTGATGCTTTCAGCATGGTGCTCGAAAATGAGCCGGACAATTCGGATGTTTATAACAACATGGGCGTTGCATACGCATGCGATGGGGATTATAATCACGCCCTTAATTGTTATACAAAAGCCATTGAGCTTAACCCCGAACTCGCACAGGCGTACATAAATCTCTCAGATTTATATTTTAAATCAGGTGATTTAGCGTCTGCAATCGGCACTTTGCAAAGAGGTACTTACGAATTAGAAAATAATTTAACCCTTGCGCACCTGTTGGCAAGAGTTTATATAGAAGACCAACGATACGAAGATGCGGTAGTTGAACTTGAAAGAGTCCTTGACGGTGAACCAGAAAACTATGACGCATATTACGATTTAGGGCATGTGTGCTTTGAGCTTGGAGATTACGAAAGTGCAATTTCTAATTTCGAAAATGTTTTAACCTATAGAGAAGATAGCGAACTTCTGTTTTATTCGCTTGCTCAGGCGTATGAAGCGAATAATGAGATAGATAAGGCGATTTCCAATTATCTCAAAGCAATTGCCGTAAATGACAAATTTACCCTTGCGTATAAAAAAGTCGGAATTCTGTTTATGGCAAGAAATGATTTTGAAGATGCGTTGGAATACTTTGAAGAATATTCAAATTTTGACATCCCGCAAGAAGAAAAAGATTCAATTAATAAGTTAATTGAACGAATAAAAACTAAAGTATAACCAGCCAGATTTTTATTCAATAACTCAACCATAAAATCGAATTGAAACCGTTCTACTTGAAACTTTAGCTTTTTTTGGGTAGAATAGAGTTAAATTCATCGGTAAGAAGAGGAAATTTTTAAAATGTTCGAACGTTTTACAGAAAAAGCAATTAAAGTCATTATGTTAGCCCAGGAAGAAGCACGCCGTCTTGGACACAACTTTGTCGGGACAGAACAAATTCTTTTGGGTTTAATCGGAGAAGGAACAGGCATTGCGGCTAAAACCCTTAAATCTATGGGGATTAACCTCAAAGACGCAAGAGTTGAAGTTGAAAAAATAATCGGAAGAGGTTCCGGTTTCGTGGCCGTTGAAATTCCTTTTACTCCAAGGGCAAAAAGAGTACTTGAGCTTTCTTGGGACGAAGCAAGACAGCTTGGACATAATTATATCGGAACAGAACATTTGCTTCTCGGTTTAATCAGAGAAGGAGAAGGTGTTGCTGCGCGTGTACTCGAAAATCTCGGTGTTGATTTAAATAAAATCAGAACAAATGTTGTTAAAATGCTCGGAGATTCGAAACCGACAGCAGGTGCAGGCGCATCTACAGGTTCCGGCAGCAGCGGTTCCTCGTATTCAAGCTCTTCTTCAAGCAAAGTTAAAACTCCAAGTTTGGATGAATATGGTACAGACCTAACCCTTGCAGCATCTGAAATGCGGCTTGATCCGGTTGTAGGTCGTGAAAAAGAAATTGAACGTGTTATACAGATTCTTGCAAGAAGAACAAAGAACAATCCTGTTTTACTCGGTGAACCGGGTGTAGGTAAAACTGCAGTAGCGGAAGGTCTTGCTCTAAGAATTGTAAATAATGAAGTTCCTGATATTTTGGACGGTAAGAAAATTGTTCAGCTTGATATGGGCCTATTAATTGCCGGTACGAAATACAGAGGCGAGTTTGAAGAACGCCTTAAAAAGATTATGGACGAAATTCGTCAAGCGGGAAATGTTATTCTTGTAATAGATGAAATGCACACCCTTATTGGCGCAGGTGCGGCAGAAGGTGCAATCGATGCTGCTAACATCTTAAAACCCGCACTTTCAAGAGGTGAATTGCAAGTTATTGGTGCAACAACCTCTGATGAATACAGAAAATACGTTGAAAAGGATTCTGCGCTTGAAAGAAGATTCCAGCCCGTCATTATTGAAGAACCAACGATTGACGAAACAATCGAAATTATAAAGGGCTTAAAATCAAAATACGAAGAACACCACAATTTGATAATTTCTGACGATGCAATTGTTGCAGCAACAAAATTGTCAAGCAAATATATAAATGACAGATTCTTACCTGACAAAGCAATTGACGTAATTGATGAAGCTTCTTCAAAAGTTCGGCTTAAATATTGTACGCTTTCTCCGGAAGGAAAAGAGCTTGATATGGAGTTGAGAGAAATTATCAAAGAAAAAGAAGAGGCAATAAGGAATCAAGAATTTGAACGTGCATCAGAACTTCGTGACGATGAAGCAAATATGAAAGACAGAATCAGAGAAGTTTCTGAAGAATGGCGCAAACAAAATGATGCAAATAAACCTACCGTTACGGAAGATGACGTCGCGCAAGTTATTGCAACTATGACAGGGGTTCCTGTTACCAAGCTTACTGAAGGTGAATCCGAACGGCTTATGAAATTGGAAGAAACTCTTCATGCAAGGGTAATAGGTCAATCCGATGCCGTAACAGCAATATCTAAGGCAATAAGACGTGCAAGAGTCGGATTGAAATCACCAAACCGACCGATTGGAAGCTTTATCTTCTCAGGTCCTACCGGTGTAGGTAAAACAGAATTGGCAAAAGCACTTGCAGAAGCAGTATTTGGAAGTGAAGACAATATGATTCGTGTAGATATGTCAGAATTTATGGAAAAACATTCCACCGCAAAACTTATCGGTTCACCTCCGGGATATGTCGGTTATGATGACGGCGGTCATATGTCAGAATTAGTACGTAAAAAACCGTATTCGGTTATTTTGTTCGACGAAATCGAAAAAGCACATCCGGATGTATTCAATATCCTTTTACAAATCCTTGATGACGGACGTTTGACCGATGCTAAGGGTAAACATATTAACTTCAAGAATACAATCATAATTATGACATCGAACGTCGGTGCAAGTATGATTACAACACAAAGTAAACTTGGTTTCTCAGCTTCATCTGATGATGCTAAGAAAGATAAATATGAAAAACTTAAAGATACGGTCAATGAAGAATTGAAAAAGGCATTCAGACCTGAATTCTTGAACCGTATTGATGATATTATCGTATTCTCGCATTTGAGCAAGGAAGAAATCAGACAAATCGTTGACTTGATGATGAAAGATCTCTTCAAGAGATTATCAGAAAGAGAGCTTTCCATCGAAGTTACTGATGAAGTAAAAGATTACCTCGCAAAAGATGGTTACAATGAAGCGTACGGCGCAAGACCTTTAAGAAGATTGATTCAAAGAAAGATTGAAGATCAGCTTGCTGAAGAAATCCTCGGAAACGCATATCAAGCAGGTGACACAATCTTGTTAAAGCTCGACGCTTCAGAGGGCGAAGGTAAAGAAAAACTTGTTTTCGAAAGAAAAGAAGGCAAGAAAAAATCTGCTAAAGTCGAAGAAACAGTTTAGTTAACAATATAAAATAAAAACTCCCTGTTAAAAACATGGAGTTTTTGTGTATTTTTAACTTGCTTTACTAAATTATCAAGCCGCCTGAAACTTCGAGAACTTGACCTGTAACATAGTCAGCATCGAGCGCAAGAAATTTGATAACTTTTGCAACATCTTCCGGAGTTCCCATTCTTTTCAGAGGAATCATTTTCATATATTCTTCCGTATTTGTAAGATTTGCCGTCATTGCTGTTTGAATAAATCCCGGTGCAACTGCGTTAACTCTGATATTTCTGGAACCAAATTCTTTAGCCAAGGATTTTGTCAAGCCCACCAAACCGGCTTTTGAAGCAGAATAATTTGCCTGACCCGGGTTACCATGAAGCCCTACAACGCTTGATAAACTTACAATAGAACCTTGACGAGCTTTCATCATGTGTTTGATTACCGCATGAGTTACATAGTAAGCACTTGAAAGGTTAACATTAATAACTGCTTCCCATTGTGCCGCATCCATTCTTACGAACAACCCGTCTTTTGTGATTCCGGCGTTATTAATAAGTACATCAATCTTTCCGTGCTCTGCAATAATTTTTTCAATTGCCGGTTCGACTTCATCATTCTTAGAAACATCAAACTGGTAATAGTAAGCATTAGCACCACATTCTTTAATCGCTTTTAAAGCTTCTTCAGCCGTTTCGATTCCTCCGATACCATTAACAATAATATCGCAACCGGCTTTTGCAAGCTCTAATGCTGTACTTAAGCCGATTCCTCGACCACCGCCGGTGATTAATGCTATTTTTTTGTCTGTCATAATTATTTCTCCTTATGTTATAATTCTACAGAAAGTTTTTTTAATTCTTGTATTGTATTATCCAGTGATTCCATATCATAGATGTTGTACACTTTTGCATCTGGAACTATTTTTCTGTTCAAATTGGCAAGTACGGACCCGGGACCTATTTCAATAAAGGTATTAACACCCTCTGATGCCATTTTTTTAATGGTTTGTGTCCAACGTACCGAAGAATATATCTGTTTTGGCATCTTTGAACGGAAGTCCTCTGCCTTTGTGGTAATTTCTGCGTCGACATTCGTAACAACCGGAACTTTTGCATCGTTAAGAGAAAGGTTTTTTACAAATTCTTTAAATTTTTCGCCTGCTTCTCTAACATATTTTGAATGAAATGCACCCGAAACAGCAAGAGGAACGACACGTCTGACACCATTTGCAAGCATATGGTCACCTGCAACTTTAACTGCAGCAGTATCACCTGTTATTACAACCTGTGCCGAAGAGTTATAGTTAGCTACATCAACATAACCAAACTTTCGACCTTCAGCAAGACCGGAATTGAGTTGTTCTTCGCTTGCATTTATAATGGCAGCCATACTACCACCCTTAACCGTGCTCATCAACTCAGCCCTTTTTTGGATAGCTTTTAGCGTATCGTCAAGATTCATAACTCCGGCCGTATACATTGCGCAATATTCTCCGAGCGAATGTCCGGCAGTATAATCAGGCGTAATATTTAACTGTGATTTTAATGCTTCCACGGCCGCAATTGACATAGTTACAATAGCCGGCTGAGTATTTATAGTTTGTTTCAAAACTTCATCAGGACCTTCAAAACAAAGAGATGTGACACTCTTATTCAAAATCGCATCTGCCTTATCAAAAACCTGTTTTGCAGATTTGTTATTATTATATAAATTTTTCCCCATGCCAACATACTGAGACCCCTGACCGGGAAATATAAAAGCTACTTTTGTCATTTAATCTGCTCCCTCTAATCTTTGTTGATTATAATACAAAGATGCTCAAATGTAAAAGTTCTTGATTTTCTTTATAAAACCGTTAAAATAGTTTTATGTTTAAAAAATTAATTTTACTGCTTATCATACTATTTATACCCCTGATTTTTGTATACGCAGAGGATAATGATGTTAATCTGCCAGAATCTCCGGAGTTTTCGTATCCGTCAGAGGAATCCCAAGCACCAATTATAAAATCAAACAAAAATTATGCTCAAATATATAACAATCTGCAACCGGCTGATTTTGCTTATGTTCATGATATTGACCCCGACCAATTTTACGATATCAAGGATACAACTTGGGCACCTTATCCGCTTTTGAGATTAAACTCTTACATATACTTCAAAGACCAGTCAATTGAACCCGGGTATTATCTTATAACACCACGTGAACATAAAGGAAATTGGTACATGCTATTTAAGCAAAATGGTAAAGTATCACATATTATTCCTGTTTACGAAAAAGACATCGTACCCGAAACCTTTTATGAAACACATCTACCCAAACCTAAACTTACTTTTGCTCAAAAAGCTCACATGGGTTTTTTAAGTTTTCTTGGTAAATTCAAAAGCTCAAAAAGGCGTGATCCAGTCAAATCTTACATGGAAATCAATGATTTGGAAAATTATTTTGTTTCAATCATTATATATTACGGCTCCTACAAGTATTCAACGATTTTCAGAACTATAAAATTATAAAATTTGGTATAATAAATTTATGAATTTTAATATCAGTAAAATAATATCAGGGTTAATAAATCCAAACTTTTTCCCTAAAAGAATCCAGGGCGGAGAACAGGTAAAATTCGGCGGATTTTCTCCGGAAATAAATGCAGGACTTGCAAACACGAAACCGCAAGTAAATATTACACCAAATATTATCAATATTAATACTCCTACCGGGATTCATCAGATGAATACTTTGGCTCAAGGAGACAGATCTGTTTTTATAAAAAATTTACTGGGATTACCCCAAAATTTGAGTGATGTATTACAAAATCTGCAAAATCCCAATAAACCGCTCACAAACGGACTTAATATAGGAAACTTGAATCAAACTTTGTTACAAAACCAAAAAGTACTCTCTGAAATTTTTCAGGAAATGAATCCGGTTGCACAAAACACACAAGAAATAGTAAATATTTTGAATGCCCAAACTCAAGCTGCACAAGTCAGACAAGATACCGTTGCCTTAATGTTCAGCGGAATGATTAGCATGCCTGACATTTCAAAGCTCATTTTACAAAACAGCAAACAAGCGGTTGCCGCTCTTGTAATTTCTATGGCATCTGCTGCAAAAAACGGTATGGATGGGAAACAAATTCAGGAAACCTTAAGCGTAATAAATTCATGTATATCTATGGCCGAATCCGATAGCCCTGCACAAAATCTCAAAAGCTTGATGATGCTTTATCTGCCATGGCTGCCTTTGAATGAAGGCATTGGCTTTGACCTTGAAATTACTACTCCGGACGGTGAAAATGATTCAAATGATTCCAAATTAACAGTACTAATCCAAACAAAAAACTACGGGAATCTAAAAGGAGTATTTACACTGACAACCACAAATTCCGTTGATATTTACATTATATGTTCGGATAAATTCCCTAAAAATACTCTTCTAAAAAGCTTAACAGAAGAAAGCTCTTCACATGCAATGAATACTAATATTGACATTGAAGAGATAAAACCGGCAACTGAGGAACAAAATGAAGTTCGTGAAACAAAAGTTAATTTATCCGCAACGAATGAAATGAACCCATATTTACTTCTGATGGCACATTCTTTTATTAGGAATACCATTGCTATAGATAACGGCGGAATGATTTTAGACAGTGCCGAAATCGGCAACGAATCTTGATATAAGTTGCTTGGTCAACATTATAGCTTTTTCCGCAAAAATAACGGATAATTTATCCATATTACCGTTAACGGAAAAGATTGCGGATTTATATATTAAATCTGATGGTATTCCTGAATGTACAGCACCTTCCATCGTTGTTATCAGTCGTTTATACAAATAATCTGCCTTCATTCCTTTAATAACGTTGTCGGATGTTACAGGCACAATTCCCCAATTTATCATGCCTCCCTTAGCCAAAAATTTCGTCAATTTATCTGCCATTATAGATAAATTATTGGGATTGTTGTATGCATCAAAAGATATTAAATTAACACCAGCCTTAATAGGAATAGACCAATCACATTTTCCCAAGCATTGAACTCCCACAATTGCTCCATAACCTTTTAGTTTTTCAACAACCTTAGAAATCAATTCCACGACAAATTCGTTAGTTATAACTTCATTTCTACGCTTTATTAGACTTAATTGTCCCAACTCCGGTTCTTCCAAAATTACTATTGGTACGGTATTGGGAGATATTTCATTTATTTGTTTCATAATTTTTAAAGCTTTAACACAAACTGCCTGTATAAACATTTTTTTGTAACTCTTGTCAGCAAGCACTTGCTCTTCGGCAACCGGTGTAAGAATTTGTGAAACGGTAAACGGTCCTGGCATATTAATAATTGCGTTTGGTGACTTGAATTTTTTAATCATTTGAAAATATTTTTCAGAAAATTCCGCTTCAAAACTAAATTTTTCAATATCCTTAGAATCAGGATTTTTGTACACCGCATCAAGAACGGACATTTCTTCATTATATTCCTTCGTTCCGGTTTTTAAGATAAATTTATTATCATCACCATACACAATTCCGGGTAAATTTTCGAAAAAATGTCTTTCTAGGGTATCTGAACTTGAAAGATTAGGAAGCAGGGCAATAAATGGCGTCTTTTGAAACAACTTAGCCATCATGGCAGTTGTATGTTTTATACTGTCATATGGTAATGTCCCTACAGGTAAACATCTTGTTATAAGCTCCATTGTATACCCCTCTTCATAAAATATGCCGACTTTTTGGCAAGCCGGCATATTCACGTTAAAAATTTTCCAATTATTCCTCAGTTGTTTCTTCTGAAACTTCTTCTTCAATTGATTCCTTAACAACTTCAGAAGCAGTAACAATAACTTTAAGTTCAGTTTTAACCTTAGATGTTAATTTTATAAGCATAGTAAACTCACCAATTTTGTTAATAGGTGAACTTAATGATACCATTTTACGATCAATTTCAATATTGGCTTTTTCTTTGATTTCTTCACAAAGTTTTTTGGTAGTTATTGTACCAAATAATTTGCCGCTTTCACCTGCTTTTGCAGAAAGTTCAATTTGACCCAATTTTTCAATTTCAGTAGCTTTTGCAAGTGCTTCTTGATGTAATTTTTCTTGTTTAGCTTTAATTCTTGCAATATTTTGTTCTCTATTCTTTAAAGCACCTTCTGTTGCAGCTTCGGCATAATTTCTCGGAATAAGCATGTTTCTTGCATAACCATCTTTTACATTTACGACATCACCGGCTTCACCGAGATTCTGCACATCTTTTTTTAATATTACCTGCATAATTTTCTCCTTTTATGTATATTACTGGCTAGTATTGTCATGATAATAATAAAAAAAAGATTAAATGTACAGCCCCCATGAAATTTTAGCTTAATTTTTCGTAATGTAAATTTCTTATAGCTTCATTTATAACCCAGCCATCAGCACGAAAATGTGCATAGTTATTTTTGCCGACATATCTCACCGCCTCCGGGGAACCTGACTTTAGCCACTTGTCTAAAATTTTTAAAGCCGTTTTTAATATTTTGCAGCCATATTTTTTTAGAAGTGTCTCATATTGATTAGAAGTCAGATTCACAATCGTAACATTTGGAATTTTAATGTATATTTGAGAGTCTTGCCTCGGGCGACCGCCTTTATTTCCATTATTTTTATAAAATGATTTCTTACTTTTGAATGTCATTTCTTTTTATATTTGGTGCTCCTCCTCTTCTGATAATTTCGATAACTGTCACTTTCATTTTGCATTTATAGTTACGTTTAGAAAAAAAAATACCTCGTACAATGAGCATTTAGAGCAATCACATCCTATCAAGTAACAATCAAATGCCTGTTGTGTCCATTCTTTACTTAATGTTTCAGAACATGATACATTATATCGGTAACTCTCTGACAAAATATCCCCTTGCTAAACCTTACAAAAAAGCAATACTTGTAAAAATATTATTTGACATAATCTTATTTATATGCTTAAATGTCATATAATGTTTTTACATTATGTATTATATTGTAAGATAATATAATACATTTGTCAAGCGATAACTTCCAAAATCGGTGAAAAATGAAATTAAATGAACTTATGCAGCTTATTTCCGGCAAAACCGGGAAATACGTTAATCAATCACTTCTAGCAGAGGGCTTGGGGATTACCCGCCAGACAGTCAGCAACCGTATAAAGAATGACAGCCAAGTTACAGTTAGCGAACTTAGACGAATTGAAGATTTTTTTGGAATTACGCTTTTTAATGAAACAAGAGGAGACGAACAAGATGTCGTTTACATAGACTATTATTCGGACGTTTTTGCAAGTTGTGGAAGCGGAACAATTGTTTTTTCCGAGGAAAAAATTAAAATTCCTCTTTCCTCAACACTTATAAAAGGATTTTCAAAACAAAAAAACTATTCAATTATAAATGCAACCGGAAATAGCATGACACCCACTATCGATGACGGCGATAAACTTCTTGTTGAACATTGGAACGGAGAACAAATACAAGATAATTGTGTTTATGTCTTTTGTTTTAATCAGGAATTTTTTATAAAACGGCTGTCCAAAAACCTTGATGAAATAATAATAAAATCAGATAATCCGGATTATCGCACACGAACAATAAACGGAAGTACTGTGGATGAACTGATACTAGTGGGCAAGGTTATCGGAATTATTAAATCGATTTAATTTTTAAGCTTTAAATATTCTTCAAATTTTTTAATAAATAACTCTTTGGTCATATTTGGTAATATTTCTTTTACTGTTGTAATATTTTCTTCAGAAACTTTTTCGTGAAACAAAGTTTCCAACAAATTTTTATCATATCCGAATAAAATTGAACCATGTTGTAATATATATCCGTTTTTGCGAAATTGTGCCGAGCCGATTATTTTTTTCCCTTGATAACAAACATCCGCGCCTGTTGAAATAAGCATGCAATAGTCAAATTTGGTTGATACTTTTTTATTTTCGCCAAATGTAAGATCAACTCCGAGAGTTTTGAAGAAATCAATCAATATTCCTGATATATATCTATAAGATTTGCTTACGCTCTCTCCCTCAGAAATCAATGTTATGGGTGTTATGTAACTATAAGTGATTTCGTCATCATGTAAAAGCGCACGGCCGCCTGTTACACGCCTGACAATATCTATTTCTTCGGATATATTTATATTCTCCTGATTTCTGCCAAGTGAAACACATTTGGGAGACCAGCCGTAGAGTCTTATTATCGGCTCATCCGTTTGGTTTTTAATAGCTCCATCGAGCAAATCGGAATCGATTTGCATATTTTCCTTGCCCGTATAAATCCCAAATCTAACGTATTTCATCTCTCAATCTCTTAAAAAGGGCTTCATCATTTATTTCATCCGATAAAGGTTTTGGAATAAATAAATCCGAATATCTTCTTATTGCATATTGGTCAGACATGCCGGAAATGTAGTCGCAAACCAATTGTGGAATTTCATCCTCTTTGCAAAAATCCGAGAGTTTTTCGGTGTAATATTCATACAATGATTTTACAACATTTCTGGCTTTCTTTTCTTCGGCCTTTGTAACCGGATCAAGGTAAACGTGTTGAAACATCCATTCTCTCAGCGTTTTCAAATGTTCCCAACACTCATCAGACATAGATACATTTGTACTCCCTATTGAACTTACAATTACATCTGTAATCATCTTACCCAATCTGTCAGACTGATTTTTGGGGAAAAATTTTAAAGATTCTTGAGGTAAATCTTTTTCTGAGATAACCCCGGCGCGAACGGAATCTTCTATATCATGATTTATGTAGGCAATTTTATCCGCATATTGAACAACTTGTGCCTCCGGAGTTTTCGGTTTATACCCCCAAGAGTGCGTCAAAATTCCGTCAACAGTTTCTCTGCAGAGATTCATATTTTCCAAAACTTCAACAACACGAACGCTTTGGATATTGTGATAAAATCCTCCGGGGATAAGTTCGTTTAAAATACTTTCACCGCAATGGCCGAAAGGAGTATGCCCCAAATCGTGTCCGAGCGCTATTGCCTCAGTTAAATCTTCGTTAAGTTTTAAAGCCCTGGAAATCGTACGGGCTATTTGAGAAACTTCAAGTGTGTGAGTTAAACGTGTTCTAAAGTGGTCATTAAAAGGCGATAAGAAAACCTGTGTTTTATGTTTAAGCCGCCTAAAAGATTTTGAATGCAGAATTTTATCCCTATCACGTTGAAATTCTGTCCTTATAGGATAATCGTCCGTTCTGGGAAAATTCCTTCCCGCCGATTCCTTGCACTTCGTTGCGTACGGTGCCAAAATTTCGTACTCACGTTCTTCCAGTTCTTCTTTTATATTTTTCAAACAAATTGTCATACACCACTTATTATACATAAATATATAACAATAGCAAAATTAAAAGGCGAATCAATATAATCCGCCTTCAATTTTATTTCTTAAAAAAGCGAGGTCAACTCTTCCTTAAATCTTCTAAAATAGATTCTTTAAATGAGTCAATCATATCGCCAATATGCGCGGAAATTCCTTCAGGCATATGCAATACATATCCTGTGGCCAACAACTTATTGTCCTTATAAAGTCCGTAATCAAATTCTTTAGAAGTATGTAACCAACGACTTCCTTCTTCTCTGAATTCATATGTACCTTTACATTTTTTCAGAAGAGGAAAATACTCAGATGCTAATTTTTCTAAGCTGTTTAAATTGTCAGCGGCTTGAGCACTAAGCAACTCCTTGTATGCTTCATTGTATAAAAATTTACCGCGAAAACTAAAGCTGTTTTTTTGTTCTTTATTAACACCGTAATTGCTTTTAGGTGCTATATTATAATTCTGAATTGCATTAATTTTCATGTTTTTCTCCTTTCATTTCTATATCTGCTTTAAGACCTGTAAAAATATTTTTTGCTATTTCATTCAAAAAGAAACTTTCATGTTTTTCTCCTTTGTGATTCATTCTATATAAAAATTACTGTAACACAATGGTTCGGGATTGGGTTGGTGTATTAAATTTGTGACTTACCGACTATACTTGTTTACTACAGTCAATGCTTTTGGCTTCTGCAAATAAATCTAATTGCTTATTAATCTTTCTTGCAATTACATCATATAAACCTTTTGACGGGACAGGAAACCAACTATCACCTCCAAATGTAAAACCAATTTCGTTTAGCTCTTTCTTCATTATCCTATCACGCTCTTTTGCTAATTCTACCTCAGTAGTTTTACCCCCGAGCGAGGAGTCTAAAGAAACTGTGTCCACTACGGAAGGAGCCCATTCCGCTAATTCTGTAGTAGCTTTCTCCCCATAGATTTCTGTGCTTGGCAGTTTAGATTTTAGTTTTACATAAATATTTCTGAAGTTCATAAAACTACTGGTAGCGCGACAATTATGCACCATGTCTCTAAGGTTGCATTCAAAATTAACAGAAAAATCTTCTACTTCATTGGTAGGCATGATTTTAAAGTATTTATCTGCAAGAGCTTTTCCGGTCTTTGGTAACTTGTCGTAACCTATTAGTTCTCTCAAATTAATCTTTTTTTTACAAAATTCAATTACCTTATCAGCTATTTCATTACCACAATGAAGTTTTAATTCTTTAATATACCCCTCAGTAAGTTGTATATGACCAAAAGTTGGTTTGTTTTCACAACTTTTACGGTTATTATTGTTGT
Source organism: Candidatus Gastranaerophilales bacterium (assembly GCA_905236055.1). GTDB lineage: Bacteria > Cyanobacteriota > Vampirovibrionia > Gastranaerophilales > Gastranaerophilaceae > CAG-196. The sequence goes on from CAJOOA010000035.1 coordinate 40,806, forward strand.
AGTTGTAATTTGTAATTGCTCGTATTTTCATTAATATACTCCTTATAATATATCATTTATGTTATGTTATAAAACCCCTGAAAATAAAATTTGCTAGTTTGGATGTTGATTTTTAAAAATAAAGTAAATTATTCGTGTGTTTACCAAGGTGTAAAACTTGTCATAGGTTTTTGTTTATGATACTCTGTAAATGTTTAATAATTACTTGTTTTCAAGGAGAGAATAGATGAACGG
>CAJOOA010000036.1 GCA_905236055.1 Candidatus Gastranaerophilales bacterium
AAAATCCATGTTGGAAATTTATAAAAATCAGTTCTGGAGTGAATTTGGAATTGAACAGCTTGAAATTAATATTCCTTATGACTCTTTTGTAAATACATACAGAGAAGCTATTAAGCCGGAAAATGCAGCAAAAATATACACCTTAGTGTAACTTGCATATTTGCCCCCGACCAAAACGTAAAATATAAGAACCCCGTTGTTTCGGAGAAACAATAGGGCTTGAATCCCAATAAAAAAGAGCCAAACGGCTCCTTTCATAAATTCACGCGTGGAGAAGGACTCCGTTGGCGAGCAGAAAAACAGTACTAAATGTACTGTTTTTCGTTGAAATTGTGTTAAAGAACAATCGGTTTGAGTATTTTGTACAGGGAATTTGACAATTTTCATTAAAAGATTGAAACGTGTGTTACAATGTATTATAATGTAATTAATTGTAATACAAGGAGATAAATATGGCAGAACAATTTTCTTTAAGACTACCAAAAGAAATGAAAGACAGACTTCAAGAGCTCGCTGACGCAACAGGCAGAACCAAGGCATATTTAGCTCAAGATGCTATAGAAAGATATTTGGAACTTGAATCTTGGCAAATTCAAGCTATTCAGGAAGGAATAAAAGCCATAGATGTAGGGAATATTATTCCGCTTGAAAATATTAAAGAAGAATGGGGTTTGGAATAAGTGATGGTAAATAAGGTCGATAAAATTGTATTTACAATTCCGGCACAAGAAGATTTACGGGCAATAAAACAATATATTTATTGTGATAATTTTTCTGCGGCACAGGAAGTTATTAAATATATTTTAAGCTGTATTGAAAATTTGAAAGAAAATCCTTCATTAGGCAGAGCAGGCAGAGTTTTGAGGACAAGAGAATTGGTGATTTCAAAATATCCCTACATAGTTCCTTATCAAGTTAGGGAAAATATTGTTTATGTCTTAAGAGTTTTGCATACATCTCGTAAATGGGGTTAAGTTTATTTCAATATATGAGGATGCGGAAAAAGTCGAAACATGACAATTTTTTGAACTTTTTCAAATCCGACCTCAAGTGTGTGAGAGTCATGTCAGGTGCCGGATAGCACGTACCCTGACTCGAAACCGTAACCCCAGAGTTTGCGGAAAAATTAAAATTTTTCCGCAAACTCATATAGTGATAATAAAAATTGCGAATAAAGGAATTATGGTTTAACCATAATTCCTTTATTATTTGGCATAATTAAAAAATACTGGTATTTCTTTTTATATCGTTATTTATTCTATCAAGTTCTTCTTGCAATATTTTTGCTGTTTCTGTATCACCATATTCTTTTGCCAAATCTATTTGTTTTTGTTTCCATTTTGCAGCATTTTTTAAATCATCAAGGTTTTCTGCCTGTTCTTTAATGTGGCTTTTGTATTCCATTTGTTTTTTCATATACTCCGGATTTTGTGGAGTTTTACCCGGTCCGCCATTTTGCGGAATGTTTGAATTTCCATCTACTCTAACCATGTTTTTCTCCTTTCATAATTACACTAAAATTTAAAATTAACTTAAAAATATTTTAATAGGACTATTTCCTTATAATTATAGTCTTATTAAAATTTATTTGTCAAGATAAAAAATCTTACTAAAATCTTTAAAGGTGTTCTTAAAAAGTGTATTCTGTTGTCATGGGAATAGTTGCAAAGAAACTTGGAAAAAGAATTAAAGAATTAAGAGAACAAAGAAAGCTTTCTCAACTACAACTTGCTGAAATTTTAAATATGGAAGCATCAAACTTATCAAAAATAGAACGTGGAGTACAAATCCCAAAAGAAGAAAGTTTATTAAAACTAATAAATGCTTTTAATGTAAATATGGTTGATTTATTTGATTACGAGCATTTTGCGGATAGAGACACTTTATTGCTAAGTATTAATAATATTATACAAAGTGCGGATGAAAAAACATTGCAAAAAATATATAAAATATTAATAAATTTGTAGCTTGTAGCATGAAATTTTTCAAATTACCCATTTTTGTCCTTTTGAATAATTTAGATTTTGTCTATATTTGAGGCTGATTTTGTGCATTTTAAATTTCCAATTATGGAATTTTGGGGATTTTTAACGGACTTTTGAGGTATTTTGAGATTTTCACTTCCGACCAAATAAAACCGCTAGGATTTACTAAAATCGGCAATATTGTAAAAGAACATGCAGCGAGCAGGGTAGACTTCAGTCTACCGATTTGCTTTTGGTTGACTAAAGTCAACCGTACTTATGAGTGCAATTTTTAGAACAAAAAGTGCAAATAAGCTGACATTTTTGCTACCGAAATCGGACATTTCGGACATTTTCAGTCAAGCCATTTCCGACCTTTATAAATTGGCAAAAGCTGGATTGCTTCGGGCTTTTGCCCTTGCAATGACATGAAAAACTTCCGACCAAATATTCTGAAAAAAGGTAAATTGAAATCGGTGTAAAAGAACAGTCGGTTTGGGAAGAAAGAACAAAAATTTTGAGAATTTCTAATATAAAACACTTTATCTTGTTATTGTTGGGTTTCACCCAACCTACACAACTTACATGATGAAGAAACAATTGAACAGATTAGAAAGTTTTTAGTTGAATTGTAAAGATTTTGTAACAATTAGGCAATTTTTGAAAAGAAAAATAGTTTATATAAATATACAGAATATTAAATACGGAGGAATTAATATGGAGAATTTGGGAATAACTGAAATCAAGGATAGTGGTAATGTTCATTTTGCACCTGGAGTCGTGAAATCAATAAGAATAGAAAAAACGCATGAAATAGATTTTTATAATGGTCTTGATAGAAATATCTACTGTGTAGAACTTAATGATGGGACAACTCTAAGATATAGAAAACAAAAGGAAACTAACCAAGCAGTGGTTGAATCATCGAATGAAACAATTTATTTTAAGGGGTTTGATGGTATAGAGGTATTTGAAACAAAAAATAATGATAAATATGAATTTCAAGGATGTCGTGGATATGTAAATGTATACGATAATAATAACTCTCAGGATTTTGATACTGTAACAACAAAAAATCGTATATTCAATAATGGAGTAGTGCAAGACTCATCAATGCAAATAATAAGTGATAAAAATGCGAAAGTAAAAGGTACAGAAAATGATAGTATTTGGAATGTATGGGAACAACGTCAGCAAGAAAGAGCAGCAAGTAAAAAATAATTAGCTCGTAGGTTGGGCATACTTGCCCAACAATAACTTTTAGGGTGCGAATATTAGGACAAAAAGTGCAACAAAACGGACATTTCGGTTACCTAAACCGGACATTTCGGACTTTTCTGCTCAACCCATTTCCGACCTCATAAAACCGCTAAGATTTACTAAACTTCGCACTTTTGCCGATTGAATTTATTTACCCCTTCCGACCAAATGTCCTGAAAAAAGGTAATCGGTTTAAATACCAATCAAAAGCCAATGGAGGGAAGAACCCCGTTGTTTCGGAGAAACAATAGGGCTTGAATCCCAATAAAAAAAGAGCCAAACGGCTCCTTTCATAAATTCACGCGTGGAGGGATTCGAACCCCCGACCTTTTGGTTCGTAGCCAAACGCTCTATCCAACTGGGCTACACGCGCTTACTTTTTCTGTTTATTCAATTTTCATTGTAATGGCTCTGCATCCACCTAACGAATATATCAGCAACATAAAAACTTTTCAAGTTTAATCTGCATACGCAACAAAAAACGGGCGAAACGATTAAGTTTCGCCCGCCATAAACTTAAATCTTAAAACGGTTTTGTTTGATTCAATTTTGCTCTCAATTCTCTGAATCTTGCGATATCTTCCTCTTGCGATTTCGGAGAATCTTTGAACAAGGCCTGAGAAATAGGATGAACCATTAAAATTGAATCCATGTGTAATTCTAAAAATTCATACCGTTTTGGCGGTTGATTAGAATTTTTAGGATAAATTTCTACATTCGTAACAGCCAAAAATCTTCTGTTAGAATCGTTCAAAAGCTCTGTTAATTGTCTGTTAGCAGCTACGCCTTTAGACACATAAACAGTACCTTTTATGTCATTATTTTCCGTTAAAATTATAACCTCTACCGGTATTGCATCACTGTTTGGCATTTTTATTCCTCACTTATAATATATAATTTTATAATATTTTTCTGATTATGTAAACAGTGTTGTTATTCTTCCAAAAATCCGTTCACAGAATCCTTTAATTCTTTTAATTTATCACGATTATCCGTTTCAAAATATATCCTCAGAATCGGCTCTGTTCCGCTGGGTCTGACAAGTATTTTTGTTCTGTCCCCAAGCATAAGTTTTACGCCGTCTTTTAAATCAACATCCGTAATTTCTTGTCCGCAAAAATTTTTTGCCGTTTTAAATTTATTCATAATAGATTCGATTTCATTGGTATTGTCTTTTTGTAAATCAATTCTGTCGGTGTAGAATTTGCATCTTACGTATTCATAAGCTTGCTGGTGCAATTCTTCAAGTGTCAAACCGCTATCTGCAACTGCTTCCAGAAGCAATAAATTTGCAAGAATTCCGTCCTTTTCCGGTATATGTCCTTTAATACTTAACCCGCCGGATTCTTCGCCTCCTATAATAACTTCATTATTTCGCATAGCTTCCCCGACGTGTTTAAACCCGACGGCCGTTTCTATAACATTGATTCCGAGCCGCTTTGCGGTTTCATCTATTAAAAGACTGGAGCCCACGGTTTTTACGACGCTTCCTGTGTAACCTTTTTTGACAAGATATTTTAGGATAATTGTTATAACAACATCTGCGGGAACATAGTACCCGTATTCGTCAATTACACCGAATCTGTCTGCATCTCCGTCATTTGCAAGCCCAATCACATTGTGCCTTGAATTTACTTCATTTATCAAAGCTGATAGATACTTTGGCTTTGGATCAGGCATCAGGCCGCGAAATCCGGGATCATGTTCCATGCGAATTGCGTCAAATTTTATTTTGTTATCTTTTAATATTTTATCAAAGTAACCGATTGAAGCCGAATAAAATCCGTCAAAAAGAATTTTTGACTTTAAATTTTTGATTTTTTTAAAATCTATCAAATTTTTTATATGCTCAAAATAAACTTTTCCAAAATCAACTGTCTCAATTTTGCCTTCACCGGACGAAGTTTCAAAATCACTATCTAAATTGGAAATTATGGAATCTGTTATATCAGATGTTGCGGGACCGGCATAATCAGGTATAAATTTCATACCCAAATACTCAGGCGGATTATGTGAAGCTGTAAACATTATGGCGCAAGCATTCTTGTATCTGGCGTTGAATGCCAAAACAGGAGTTGGAACGATTTTTGAGGATAATTGTACAGAAAAACCCTTCCCTGATAGTATTTCAGCGCAAAATTTTGCATAAAAATCGGCCTTCTCTCTCGGGTCATAACCTATAAGAATTTGTTTTTCAATTCCGTAGGTATCAAAGACGTACTTCCCTATTGCAAGCGTAACTTTTTTTACGTTTTCATCGTTAAAATCTTTACCTAAAACGGCTCTCCAACCGTCAGTTCCGAATTTTATCATGCAAATCCCTTCTTCAATTTATATATGTATTTTAACATGGAATTACAAATTATTGACAATATTATAAATCACGGCTATCCTTTAGATTACGGGAGATGTTTTGTTATGCAAGAGTTTGGCAATGAAAGAAAAACATTGATAGTCATTGTACTGACTTTAGTAACAATGGTTGCCGAAATTGTTGTAGGTTATTACGCGCATTCAATGGCTCTTTTCGCCGATGGCTGCCATATGGGCACACATGCGCTTGCACTTTCTATAACATTTTTCACTTATGTTTTGATAAGAAAATTCGCCAATTCTCCGTCATTTGTCTTTGGAACTGGGAAATTCAGTACTTTGTCTGGTTTCGCAAGTTCAATACTCTTGGGCGTTACAGGTATTTATATTATAAAAGAGGCCATTGAAAGATTTATTAACCCAATCGCAATAGAGCTAAATGAAGCTATAATAGTTGCTATAATAGGTTTTGTGGTAAATCTTCTCTGCATAATGATAATGGGCGGGCAAGAACACAGGTGCGAAGAACATGCGCACGAAGAAGATTACAATTTCAAAGCAGCATATATGCATATTTTATCCGATTTAATGACTTCTGTTTTTGCAATTGGAGCATTGTTTGCTGCAAAATATATTGGCTGGAATTTCTTAGACCCAATTGTCGGTTTGATTGGCGGTATTATAATTTGTGTTTGGGCTTTCGGACTTATTAAATCGACAGGTCTGATTCTTCTTGACGCAGAAGCGGTCGATTTAAAATCCAAAATTGTCGAAAAACTGCAACAAGAAGCCGATTTCAAGGAACTTCATGTTTGGAAAACCTCAGAACACGGTTATTCGCTTATTGCAAAAATTAATACCGAAACAGATTTGTCGTACATCAAAGAACAGTTGGTAAATCTTGCTGAGTTTGATAGTGTAACAATAGAAAAAAATTAATTTATTACCCCTATTCATATCTTAAAGCATCAATAGGATTTAAAAGAGACGCTTTGTACGCCGGATAATACCCAAACCCGATTCCTACAAGTCCTGAAAAACAGAAAGAAAGAAGAATCGGAGATAGAGTAATTACAATGGGAGCATTGAACAAAATCCCTACAATCAAGGCAATAACAATACCTGTTACAATTCCTATCAATCCGCCGAGGAGGGATAAAACAAGTGCTTCAATCAAAAACTGCATCCTGATATCTGAAGCCCTTGCACCAATAGCCATTCTTATACCGATTTCTTTCGTGCGTTCAGTTACGGATACGAGCATAATATTCATAATCCCGATTCCGCCTACAATTAGTGATACAGAGGCAATTGAGGCAAGTAAAATCGCAAAAGTTTGAACAGTTGATTTCATTTTCTCCTGAAATTCCGCACTGTTTCGAATTTCAAAATCATCGGGCTGAGTTCTGCCGAGGTTATGGCGGCTCCTTAATATTGTTTTAACATCGCTTTCGGCCGTAGTCGTGTCTTCTAATGATTGTGCTTTGACAATAATTTGACTGACGGAGCCGGGGAAATCGGTCCCGAAAACTTTTCTCTGCGCAGTCGTAAGCGGTATAAATATCAAATCATCCTGATTCATGGGTCCGACTTGACCTTTAGATTTTAATGTCCCTATGACTCTGAAAGGCACATTCCCGATACGGATTGTTTTGTCAACAGGATTAACATCGCCAAACAATTCTGTTTCGACAGTTGTACCGATTATGGCAACTTTTGCGGCATTGCTGTCATCATCACGTGTAAAAGCCCTGCCCAAATCTATTTCGTAGTTTTTAACATAAAGGTAATCAGTTGTTATGCCGTAGACCGAAGTTGACCAATTCTGGTTTCCGTACATAACCTGTTTTGTGGAATTCATGACTGGCGCAACTGCGTCAACTCCTCTTGCTGATTTTCTTATTGCTTCGGAATCTTTTATGCTCAAGGTCGGTTTTGAACCGATTCCCATAGATATTCCGCCCGTTCTTGCGGCTGCAGACATAATTGTTAAAAGATTTGAGCCCATAGATTCCATGTTTGATTGGACTTTTTTATTTGCGCCAGAACCGATGGCAAGCATAATAATTACAGCTGCAACACCGATTATTATGCCCAAACTCGTCAGGGCCGAGCGCATTTTATTAACCTCTAAAGATTTTAATGCTATTTTTAGTGTGGATTTGAAGTCTATCATGTTTCCCGACTCCTGACAGAGTGCCATTCATCCTTTTTCATATCAGAAATAATTTGTCCGTCTTTGAATTTGATTATACGCTTTGTATACTCTGCGATATCCGGTTCGTGCGTTACCAAAACGATAGTTTTCCCATATTTTTCGTTAAGATTAACGAAAAATTCCATGACATCAATACTTGTCTTAGTATCCAAATTTCCTGTGGGCTCGTCTGCAAGAATCAAAGGCGCATCATTGACTATTGCCCTCGCAATAGCAACTCTTTGCTGTTGACCGCCGGACATTTGAGAAGGCATATTGTTTTCTTTATCTTCCAACCCGACAACTTTTAGCGCTTCCCTTGCACGCTTGTAACGTTCTTCTTCCGATAAGCCCTTATAAATCATAGGCATGCAGACATTATCCAAAGCCGAAGTTCTTGAAATTAGGTTAAACCCCTGAAAAACAAACCCGATTTTATTATTACGGATATCCGAAAGTTCGTCAGCGCTTAGCGAAAGGACATTGTCTCCATCTAAATAATATTCTCCGCTTGTGGGCTTGTCTAATGTGCCTAACATATTCATACAAGTGGATTTTCCGGAACCGGAAGCACCCATAATTGCCACAAATTCGCCTTCTTCAACAGAAAAAGAAACATCGTTCAATGCGTAAAATGTTTCCTCTCCCATTTGATAAGTTTTAATGGCATTTTTAACTTCAATTAATGACATCCACCTGCCCTCTTGCAAAATTATTATAACATATTTACCAATGGTGTATAATATATTCATGACAACACAAGATAAAAAATATATGAAAATGTGTTTTGCACTCGCAAAACGTGGTATAGGCAAGGTTTTGCCAAATCCTTTGGTCGGTTGTGTTGTTTTGGATAAAAACGGGAATGTGGTATCAAAAGGTTACCACAAAAAATACGGTGAAAACCACGCAGAACGTGATGCATTGCTCAAATTGAAAAATAATGAGGCAGAGGGCGGAACTCTGTATGTAAATCTCGAACCATGTTCGCACTATGGCAAGACTCCACCTTGTACTGATTTGATTATTGAAAGAAAAATTGCGCGGGTTGTTTACGGAATGAAAGATCCCAATAAAAAAGTGAACGGAGGGGGTAAATTAAAAAGCGCCGGAATAGAACTCACAGAAGGAGTTTTGGAGGACGAAGCCAAGTTTTTAAACCGAATATTTATAAAAAATATGACGAATAACCTTCCTTATGTCGTTTTAAAAACGGCAACAACGATGGACGGAAAAATTGCAACGCACACCGGCGATTCAAAATGGATAACTTCGGAAAAAGCACGCAAAGAAGTTTATAAAATGCGCAAAAGTTTTGATTGTGTCTTAACAAGTTCAAACACAGTTTTGGCCGATAATCCAAAAATGGAACACAAGTTTAAATG
>CAJOOA010000037.1 GCA_905236055.1 Candidatus Gastranaerophilales bacterium
CCCCCTAAGATTGTAACAAAAGTTTTACATCTAAACCTAAGAAGTGCGCCAAATATGGCTTTGGATACATTTTTAACGCTGAAACGCAGTCGGTAAAAGGGCTCACTGTGAATCAGCAATCCTTTGCGGAAGAAATATTGTTCTTGAGGTTTTAGCGAGAGCAGAGCGGAAGCGTTTCCGAAAAAATAATATCTATTTCCTTACTTACTAACCCGCAGCAAAACTAAAAGAGGAAGCCATCTAGCCGCTTCCTCTCTTTTGTAGATGATTTAATCAAGTATTTAAGCTTCGTTTTCGCCTTTTTTGCCGAGCATATCGTTAAGTTTTGACATAATTTCTTCGCTTTTTTCCTGAACATCAGAAACTATATCGTCAGCTTTTTTCTGAATGTCTTTAACTCTTGCGTCTGCTTTCTTTGAAATTTCGGCTGCCATATCGCCAAGCATTTCTCTGGTTTCTTCACCGGATTTCGGTGCCAAAAGTATACCTGTTACAGCGCCTATTGCTGCGCCTACTGCAAAACCTGCTAAAAATCTTGTTACTGACATAATATTATCTCCTTCGTTTGTAGTTTAACTTTTAAGTAATTAATTTTTATCCGTAATTTGTCTAATAAGAATAACTATTTTTTTGAAAACATTTTTAATGCCGCTGTGATTCCCGACCAGAAACCTCTTGATGCCCTGCTTGACAGCTTGGCTATACTTCCCAACAGTTTTAACGGAGTTTTTGAAAGGAATCGTTTAACGTTATTTATCTTTTCGTCTGTTTTGATTATAATTCCGCTCACTATTTCAACGGATTTATTTATGTTCTTGAGTGTCGGTTCAAGCTCAGTTTTAGCTATTGTAACCGTTTCATCAACGTTTCTTGTAAGCTTTGACAAATCAAAAAGTACTTTAGTAAGCATTATACCTGCAATAAGAACTATTATCCCCGTTGCATAAGCCAAAAATGTCAAGCTGATATGTAATTGTGCTGTAGTTTCCATCAGTAAACCTCATCTCTAATTGAAATCGTAATCGTTAATATCTTCAAGCTCTTTTGCCCGTCTCATTTTTTTTGATTTGAGCATACTTGCAAATTTCTTATATTGCTTTTCCAAATTGTATTTTAGCAAATCAATTGATTCCAAAGCTTGTTTTTTTGCTTCCTGAACTTCGGGAGAGTATTTTTCGGCCAAATCGCAAACGGTATCTTTAACCTTGTCCCGCATTTCTTCTCCCGGGCAGGGTGCAAACAGTATGCCGGCTGCAATTCCGCCAAGAACTCCCGCCAAGAGGCCCAGGCCGAAACCTATTGAAGAATTGTCTTCTTTACTCATAACTTTTACCTCATTTTATCGTACAAATTTTTCACTATTATACCACATATTGAAGCAATGATAAACCCTTGCTCAATAATTTGAACTGTTTTGACCGTATTATTTTTCTCATAAATTTGGAGTTCATTCTTAATAATACGATTGCAATAACGATTTTATTGAGTTGATTTATTATTGATTTATCACGCTGTTCTTCAACTTTTGCTACAAAGTCATAAGAAAATTCCACATACTGGGAGGATATTTTTTTGATTAAGTAACCGATTTCCTTAATTTTGGATTTTGCTTCAACAATAATTTCATTTGCATTGAGTATAAGCTTGTCAAACTCCAAAAGCTTTTTGATTATGGTAAATGCAACAATAAGTTCAGCTATAAAAACCAATAAAGTAAAAAATTTCAGTAGCATAGAATATCCGTAACTTTTGTAATATGATTTATTATATTCTATAATTTAAAAAAATAGAATACGATTACGGGACGATTTATCATGCTTAAGGGAAGATTAGGGTTTTTAATTTCAGTTGTGTTCGCAAAATTGGCTTTTGCGTTTCTAAAACTGACGAAATTATCCTCCGGTACTTCAATAATCGGGCTTTTTGTATTAAAAATTTGTCCTGATTTTTTGATTTTTGCGAACGACTACGTTACCGAGAAGAAAATCAATATAACCGGAACAAACGGGAAAACAACTACCTCCGGCCTGATTAGCCATATAATTGAAGCTGACGGTAAATCGGTTATAAATAATTCAATGGGCGCAAATATGCTTAACGGAGTCGTTAATGCTTTGGCGCTTCAAATTAATCCTTTCAAAAAAACGGAGTATTCGGTTATTGAACTTGATGAAGCGAATGTCGAACCGGTTTATGAAAAGTTCGATGCTGACTATCTCTTAGTTACAAATCTTTTTCGTGACCAACTTGACAGATACGGCGAACTCGCAACTACAAAAAAACTTATACAAGAGGGGATTAATCTAAAACCGGACATAAAGCTTGTATTGAATGCAGACGACCCATTGGTTGCAAGCATAGACGGCGGGCAAAAAATATATTTCGGTATAAGCGATGTGGTTTGGAAGGACGAGATAAGTTTACCCGAAACGAAAACAGAGGAGGTTTTTACCTGCCCTTGCGGTAAAAATTTGCAATACACAAAGAAATTTTATGCTCAACAAGGGCATTATTACTGTGAGTGCGGTTATAAACGTCCTGAAGTTAAATATGAAGCAGCGGTTACTCTTTATAAAACCCATTCTGTTATAAATTTAAACAGAGAAGTTTACGAAGTCCCGCTTGTAGGATTATTCAACGCATACAATGCCATCGGGGCGATTGCGCTTGCGCTGGAATTAGGGATAAAAGATATAAAAACCGGTTTGAAAACTTTCCACGTTGCATTTGGGCGCAGCGAGGTAAAGATTTTAAACGGGAAAAGAGTATTGATTCAACTGATTAAAAACCCTGTCGGTGCAAACGAGGTTTTGAAAACAGTTGATAAGAATACAAATCTTCTAATAATAATTAATGACAATTATGCAGACGGGCGCGATGTTTCGTGGTTATGGGATGCGGAATTTGAATTTTTGAAACAATGCGGCAAAACGATTACAGTATCCGGTATAAGAGCGAATGATATGGCTTTACGACTCAAGTATGCAGGAGTTGAAACAGATAAGATTAAAATTATTCCCGATATAAAACAGGCAGTTGAATATGTCGGAAAAAATACGGAGGGCGATATTACGATATTGCCTACATATACGTCATTATTAAAATTGAATAAACTAAAGGAGTTAAAGAAATGTTATTAGGGGTAAATATAGACCACGTTGCGACTTTGAGAAATGCAAGAGGCGGAACAGAACCGGATGTTATTTCGGCTACCAGAATTTGTAAAATTTGCGGGGTTGAATCAATAACCACACATTTAAGAGAAGACAGAAGACATATTAAAGATGAAGATGTAGAAGCAATAAGAATGCTTCCAAGAGTTCGGCTTAATCTTGAAATGGCTATGACAGACGAAATGCAAGAGATTGCGCTGCGTTTAAGGCCTCATGCCGTTTGTATAGTACCCGAAAAAAGGCAGGAGCTTACAACCGAAGGCGGGTTGGATGTTGAGGGACAGCTTGAAAGAGCAATCGCTTTTACAAAGCCGTTGCTTGAAAAAAATATTGAAGTCAGTTTCTTTATAGACCCTGATATTCATCAAATATCCGCTGTTTCAAAGACAGGTGCTCCTTTTATAGAGCTCCACACGGGAAGATATTCCGAAGTTTTCGGAACCGATGAGGAAGAAAAGGCATTTAATGACCTTAAAGGTGCTGCGATTTTTGCCCAAAATTTCGGTTTAAAAGTTAATGCCGGACACGGACTCAATTATCAAAACGTAAAAAGAATGCACGAAATCCCTAATCTCGTTGAGTTAAATATCGGACATTCAATAATTGCTCGTTCGATATTTGTCGGCTTGGAGCAAGCCGTAAAAGAAATGAAAAAACTTTGCGAGGGGGTGTAAATATATAGGGGTATGGGTAAATATAGGCGGGAAGTAGACTAAATTTCTCCGGCCCGAACAATTAAGAAGGATAAATATATGAAATCAAAAGAAGAAGTTATAGCAGAAATGCAGTTAGTAGTTGAGCAGATGCGTCTTGACGATATAGAAGAAAATCCGGATTCCGAGTACGAATATTTCCAGTGTGATGCTTGCGGAGAAACAAAGCCGCTGGCGGGTTCCGTACAATATGACAGATATCGGCTGTGCAATGACTGTGTGCTTTTGGCAGAGGTCGGTTTTGAATTAAAACAAATTAAAAAAATTGATGAACTGATTGATGCAATGGAGGATAACAGATTAATATCGGATTGTGAATTTATTAAAGCCGAAGAACGAAGAATGCAAAATTAACAAATAAAAAAGAGGATGAATTTACATCCTCTTTTTTTTGTCACTAATTGTCAGTTTATACTTCTGCCAATCTTGATTCACTTTCAAGCTTTAGAGTAACCGTTGTTATATCACAAACTGATGCCGGTCCGAAGTATTGAATAGCCCCTGGGAACAAGTATCTGTCATTCATTGCCCAGTCTTCTCTGTTTGTTTCCAATTTTTTGAATACCGGACCATCCAATTCAACGAGGGCTTTTTTAATAACGGGTTTCATTTCGCCGTGGCGTCTTTCCATATTCATCATCATAGTGAGCGGAACACCGCCTGCAAGCCAATTGTTAGCCGGCTCTGTTAAGTTTCTTACGGATGACAGATAGCCGGTCATTCCGAAATTGATTAATGCGAAAGCATTATAACCCAAAGAGTAGCAATAATCTGCATCAAAATTAGACGGGAACGCACATCTTCCTTCGTATCCGAAGAAGTGTGATTGAGTTGCAAATTTGCCTGTGTATTTCCCTTCTTTTTTGAGCTGGGATAATTTTTCTTCAAGCATTGATATTAAAAGCTTTTCGGTTTCAATTTTAGACACCTGAACATTGCCGTGAGGATCTCTGTCCATAAGTAATTGTGATTTAATAAGTGACGGCAGAGATTTGAATACTGAAGAATTTTCGCTTGAAAGAGAATTTTCGATAATTGATATCTTATCCGCATCGGAACCGTTTGTATATTTTGAATCTTTTTCAAGCGCAGGCATTACGTCATTTAGGTTCGCAATCATTGCTTTAAGCTCAGGTATAAATTCGATTAAGCCCTCAGGAATAACTGCAATACCGAAGTTTTTGCCTATTTGTGAACGTCTTACAATAATATCTGCCATATAATCTATTATTGAAGAGAGCGACATTTTCTTTTGTTCAACTTCTTCTGATATTAAAGTGATATTCGGTTGAGTTTGAAGTGCTGCCTCAAGCGCAACGTGAGATGCACTTCTGCCCATAATCTTTACAAAGTGCCAATATTTTTTTGCTGAGTTTGCATCACGTTCGATATTACCAATCAATTCACCATAAGTTTTTGTTGCCGTATCAAATCCGAAAGAAATTTCTATTTGGTCATTTTTTAAATCGCCGTCAATAGTTTTCGGGCAGCCGATAACCTGAATGTCGGCATTGTGTGCAACAAACCACTCTGCAAGCATTGCGGCATTAGTATTAGAGTCATCTCCGCCGATAATAACGACTGCTGAAATGTTTAGTTTTTTGCATACTTCCCAAGAAGATTGGAATTGTTCTTCGGTTTCAAGTTTTGTTCTGCCTGAACCGATAATATCGAAACCGCCTGTGTTTCTGTAATCATCAATAAACTTGTCGTTAAATTCAACATATTTACCCTCTATAATTCCGCTCGGACCGCCTAAGAAACCGTATAATTTGTTTTCAGGATTTGCTTGTTTCAAAGCATCATATAAGCCGGCGATAACATTGTGTCCTCCGGGTGCCTGACCTCCGGAAAGTATTACACCAACGTTTCTTTGGCTGCATTCTACAGCTTCCGTAGATGTTTGGAAAGTTACGGTTGGTTTTCCGTACGTATTTTTAAACAGATTTTTTATATCTTCTTTATTAGCAACTGCTTCTGTTGCGGAACCCTCATTCATTATAAGATGGCTAATACCATTTGCTAATGATGAAGGTAGTTTTGGTTGATATTTCAACCGTTCGATTTGTAATGGTGATAAATTTGTCATAGCATTTTCCCTTTCTTCTTTATTTAATCAAATTATACATCAAAATTAAGCAATATACATAGTTTAAATTAACAAAACTTTGTTTTAAACTTTACAATCAACCCTGTTTGGGGTAAATATAATGTGTGATATATATAAGGTTTATAGGGAGACGAATAAATTGAAAACGAGTATGAAATCAACTAATTGCGGTGAATTAAACCTCAATAATTTAGATGAAGAATTAACACTTTGCGGCTGGGTTTCGACCGTTCGGGATCTTGGCGGTATTTTATTTATAGAACTCAGGGATAGAAGCGGATTTTTCCAGCTTGTTGCTAATCCGCAAATTAATCCTAATGTTCACGAAATATTTTCTAAATTAAGAAGCGAGTATGTAATTCAGGTTCATGGCAAGGTTTCAAGAAGACCTGAAGAAACATATAACGAAAAATATCCAACAGGACAGGTTGAAATGTATCCTCAGGAGGTAAATATACTTTCCGAATCAAAGGTACTTCCGTTCGTATTGGGTGATGAAAATGTTTCCGAGGATGTTCGTCTTAAATATCGTTATCTTGATATCAGAAACGAAAAAATGCTCCATAACCTTAAGGTAAGACATAATATCGTTCAGGCGGTAAGAAATTATCTTAATAACAAAGAATTTTTGGAAGTTGAAACTCCGATTTTGATTAAGACAACACCTGAAGGTGCAAGAGATTACTTAGTTCCTTCCCGTGTACAAGAGGGCAAGTTCTTTGCGCTTCCTCAATCACCTCAAATCTTCAAACAATTATTGATGGTTGGCGGAATCGAAAGATACTATCAAATCGCAAAATGCTTCCGTGATGAAGACTTGAGAGCTGACAGACAGCCCGAATTTACTCAAATTGATATGGAAATGTCTTTCGTTCAACAACCTGATGTTATAGAAATGGTTGAAGGGCTGCTTGTTGATGCATTTAAAGCGGCAGGTGTTGATATTAACCCTCCGTTCAAACAGATAACCTGGCAAGAAGCCATGGACAAATACGGTTCCGATAAGCCGGATACAAGATTTGGCTTGGAATTGTTTGATATAGGCGATATTATCCTTGAATCAAACTTTGATATAGTTAAAAACACTCTGCTTAACGGCGGTATCGTTCGCGGTATCAAAATCGAAGGCGGCGCAAGCTATTCAAGAAAAGATATTGATGATATTACAAAGCTTGCCGTTTCATTCGGTGCAAAAGCATTGGCAAATATAATTTACTTAGAAGACGGAACTGCAAAATCACCTGTACTTAAGTTTGTAACAGAAGAACAGGCGAAAGCAATTCAGGAAAGAGCAGGTGCTAAAGCAGGCGATATAATCTTCTTTGTCGCAGATAAGCCGAAACTCGTTTACGATATTATGGGCAGATTGAGATTACATTTCGGCAAATCTTTGAACCTGATTGACGAAAATAAACACAATCTTCTTTGGGTTGTTGACTTCCCGATGTTTGAATGGTCAGACGAAGAAGGCAGATATATGGCAATGCACCACCCATTCACATCACCGAATCTTGAAGATTTGGATAAATTGGATAGCGGTGATTTGGGTAACGTTAAATCAATTGCTTACGATATTGTTTATAACGGAACAGAGTTGGGCGGCGGTTCTGTAAGAATCCACTCATCAGAAGTTCAGAAGAAAATATTTAAAGCACTTGGTTTAACTGAAGAAGAAGCAACCGAAAAATTCGGATTTATGGTTAATGCTTTGCAATACGGAACTCCACCGCATGCAGGTCTTGCAATCGGTTTGGACCGGCTTGTAGCACTACTTTGCAGAACGGATTCAATCCGTGACGTAATTGCATTCCCGAAAAATGCGAGTGCAAAATGCTTGATGTCAGACGCTCCGGGTGAAGCTTCGATTCAGCAATTAAGAGAACTTCATATTAAAAGCACCGTTAAAAAGGACTAAAAACCATAATTATTAATTTAAGGTTGAATGTGCCAAATTAACGATATCGTTTATTTCAATATTCGGTTCGGTTTCGTCTGCTGTTGTAAACCAAATAAGGTATTCGATATTCCCCGCAGGCCCTTTTATTGATGAAAATGTGAGCCCTTTTATGTTGTAATTTAGCGACTTTACGCAATTTATTACATTATTAATAACTTGGATATGTACATTTTTATCACGCACAACTCCGCCTTTTTCGACAAGCTCTTTTCCGGCTTCAAACTGGGGTTTAATTAGGCAAATCATTTCGTGAAATTCAGGGTTTAGCAGAGTTTTTAAGTTCGGAATTACTTTTTCTAGTGAAATAAACGAAAGATCTGATACAAGTAAATCTGCAACGGGTTCATTTATATCGTAAATATCTTCTTTAGAGCAAGTTCGCAAGTTTGTTTTTTCTATTGTTTTGACTCTCTTGTCGCTTCTTATTTTCCAATCCAGCTGTCCGTATCCTACATCAACTGCGTAGACAAACTTCGCTCCGTTTTGTAAAAGGCAGTCTGTAAATCCTCCGGTGGACGCGCCTGCATCAAGACAAATCCTATCATTTATCTCGACATTAAAACTCTCGAGGGCTTTTTTAAGCTTAAATCCCCCTCTTGAAACATAAGCCATAGATTTAACATTGAAATCATATTCTTTTGCGGGGTCTATTTGAAATCCGGCTTTTGTAATAACTTCTGTCCCAATCATTACATTTCCCGCCAAAATAGCGGCAGATGCCTTACTTTTGGTCTCAAAATATCCTAAATCGGTCAAAACTTTGTCTAAGCGTTCTTTTTTCATATTTTGAAAAACTCCTCCGCATTGGTTGAGGTTATATCTGCTAATTCTTCAAATGGCATTTCTCTGATTTTCGCGATTTCTTCCGCAACGTATTTTACATAAGCCGGTCTGTTCGGCTTACCTCTGAAAGGCACAGGGGTTAAATACGGTGAATCCGTTTCCAAAACCAGTTTATCGAGAGGAACTTCTTCCGCTACTTCTTTCATTTTTATTGCATTTTTAAAGGTAACGACTCCGCCCAGTGCTATATACCAGCCCTCTTTAACACATTCTCTCATAAATTCTACGCTTCCGGAAAAACAGTGGAAAAGCACTTTTGAACCCTTATTTTCCTCTTTTATGATGTCAAAAGTATCTTTATGCGCTTCTCTGTCATGCACTACAAGGGGTAAATTGAGCTTGTTGGCAAGTTTTATTTGTTTTCTGAAAACCTCCTGCTGAATGTCATTGAATGATTTATCCCAGTAATAATCAAGCCCGACTTCACCTACCGCAACAACTTTTTTGTTTGTAGCCAAATTTAAAAGTTTTTCTTCGACTTCATTAGTATAAGTTTTAGCTTCCGATGGAAAAATCCCGACCATTGAATATACATTTTCATACATATTCGAGATTTCAACTACTCTATCTAAAGTTTTAACTTCAACAGAAGGAATAATAACCTTTTTTACTCCGTATTCTTCCATCATCGCAAGATTTTCTTGAATTTCTTCATCCGTCGCCTGTTTTTCGGCGGTAGCATCATTATTTACACTCACTCCCATATCAAGATGGGCGTGTGTATCAATTAAGTACTTTTTCATAACAAATCTTTCCGTACTCGCAGCTTTTACAATTATTAGTAATCGCCTTGTAATTATCTTGTGCAATTTTATCTGCAATATTTATAAGTTTGCTTTTGTATTCCGATATAAAACCTTCATGAAGTTCAATTTTAACTTCGGATTTATTTTTGAGGTTTATATAGACAAAGGTAACATTATTCGTTTTAAAAAATGTAATGACACACATCATATAAATCATAGTTTGGAAATCGTAGGCAGCCATTATTGGGGTTGCGCCGGTTTTATAATCCAGAATATAATATCGGTCATCTTTTTTTACAAGTGCATCAAGCCGTCCGCCGAAAAAATAATCTCCTATTTTGGTCGAAAGTGAGTACTCAGCGTTAATCTTATCGTAATTAAAATATTCTAAAGTTTTAAGATAATTCCACTGCTCCCTCTCTCTCTCAGAAAGAGATTTTTCCATTTCATTAATATTTTCACCTTTTATATAATACGAAGCAAGTGCGTGAATATTTTTACCTTCAATAAATATATCATCATTAACAGGCATTTGAAGCCCTTTGACATATTTAAAAAAGTACTTTTTAGGGCACTTTTCATAAGTTTTTAGCATATTAGGTGAAAATATTTGTGTCATAATTGTCCTTTAGCAAACCAAATAAGTGTACTCTTTGTTGTGTTTTAGAACTTCTTCTATTTCATCAAACGTCAAAAACCCTTCTGTTGCTCCGAATTTTGAAACAACTGAAGCCGAATTGACGGAAGCATACATTAAAGATTTTCCTATATCAATTTTAGTTCTGCTTAAAGCTGCACAAAAAGTTGATGCAAAAGCATCTCCCGCACCCAGAGTTGAAATGACATCCGAAGGATAAATGGGACAATAATAGTATTTATTTCCGTTGTATGCGTATGCACCTTTATTTCCGTCTGTTATAACAACGAGCTGATAGTCCTTGATTTTAAGGGCTTTAAGCATAGATTTTATATCCGGATGGATTATTTCGTGTGAAAATTTTTCTGTTTTCGTATCCGGACGAACAATTATTCCCGTTGCCATTGAGCCCTCTTCTTTATTCATTACGACAACATCTGCGGAATCAAGAATATGCTTAAGGTGTTTAAATCCTTTTTTTATACTTGTCGTTCCTGCATTAAAACAGATACGGGTGTCGTGTTTGTGCGCATAATCAACAATCGGCTCAAGAACTTTATTGGAGTCGCCATTCAAGGGTGCTACATACATAAAATCAGCTTCCTTTATGGCATCAAAGTCGATTTCTTCCTTTCTGATTTGTGCATTAGCACCTCTGTGTGCAAGTACGGTTCGATCACCTTGAAAACTGACAAGAATTATTGAAAATCCGGTTGTAGTATCTTCTTTCTGTATAATATGTTTAAGGCAGACTTTTTGACTTTTAAAATATTCAAGAATTCCATCCGAATAAATGTCATTACCTATTTTAAAAATCGCAGAGGTTTCAAACCCCAAATTGCCAAAATTGCAAGCAGTATTAACTCCGCCCCCTCCGACGTTAGATGAAAAATTTGATATATCAATCTTTGACCCGTAGGGATAGCTCATAAAGTCAGCACTTTTGTCTTTTGCGCATACTGAAACGATGTTCGCATCATCACATTCAACAAAAACATCAATTGTAGCGCTTCCAATCGTCAGAACTTTTTTACTCATTTTTATAACTCCTTAACACTATAGTATTCTATTATAAAAAAATGTTAACCAAAAGTCTTGTAAAATAAATACCTTTAATGTATGCTTTAGATACACTGGTAGAAATATTATAAAAGGGAAAATAAATTATGGCAAAACATTGTGAAGTATGCGGAAAAACAGCATTAAAATCATCTCAGTTAACATTCTCACACAAGCAGATTCCTAACAGACAAAATCCGAATTTGCAGACGATAAAGGTAAATGTTAACGGTCAAGCTAAGAAAATGACAGTTTGTACATCTTGCTTAAAAGCAGGTAAAGTACAAAAAGCTGTATAATTCTACAGAAGAAATTAAAAGACAACCGAAAAACTTCGGTTGTCTTTTTGCGTTTAAAACTATTTGTTATTATTTATTCGGCAGCATAACTTCCGTCGACAGCAAGTTCATCATTTTCCGTAGCGACTTCAATAAGCCGATATGACAAATATGCTCCCAGAGCAACTGCCTTTAAATCGATTCCTTCATCATATTTTGCGACTTCCAGGATGGCTGTGTTAATCTCAGGATTCTCTTCTTTTAGGTATTGCACCATATTTTTTCGCCAGCTTTGAACATCCTGAAAAACTTCGCTAAATATTTCTGATGAAATCTCTTCTGTTATAATCGGTAACATAATATAACTCTCCTATATATATCAAATTATATAATAAGATTACATATTTAACAAGTATTTAGTACATAATATTTGAGTTAGTTGATTTTAGGAACTCTGAAAAAGCCGTTTTCTTCAAACGGAGCATTTTTCATAAGCTCTTCTTTTGATTGTTCATAAAAGACTTTATCTTCTCTCATAACGTTTACAAAATCAATAGCGTGAGCCATTGGTTCTACATTTGATGTGTCAACTTCATTCATTGCATCAACATGTTTCAAAACATCGCCCAATTGTTTTGTAAATTTTTCTTTTTCTTCTTCTGTTAATTCTAATCTTGCCAATTTGGCAACGTGTTCTACATCTTTTATTGTTATCATAAATTTATACTCCGTTTAATCATAATATAACACAAACATGTTTTATTTTAATTCGGCATCAAATAAATATTCCGCAGGTCCGGTCATGAAAATATCCGTATCGGGATTTTCCTTTGAACCCAACCAATCTATGTGTACAATGCCGCCCAAAAGATTAACATCGACCGAGTTTTCAAGATACCCGTTCAAAACCCCTGCCGCAACAGCCGCACATGCGCCGGTGCCACATGCAAGAGTAATCCCGCATCCTCTTTCCCATACCCTGAGGTCTATTTTTTTATAAGAACGTATTTTGACAAATTCCACGTTCGTTTTTTCGGGAAATTCTGCCGATATTTCAATATAAGGTCCATATTCTTTAGCCAAGGACAACAAATCTTCGTCATCTTCAATAAAAATTATAAAATGCGGATTTCCCATGGAAACGGCATTTCCCTCAAAAATTCTGTCTTTAACCGAAATTTTGTATTTTAAATTACTGTTGGGAATAAACGGAATCTTTTCGGGTTCCAATATGGGCTTAGACATATTTACACGTACATATCCGTCATTTGTGAGCTTTGGTGTGATTATTCCGGCAAGTGTTTTTACTGAAAACTCCTTTTTTGTAACTAATTTTTTGTCATATACATATTTTGCAAAACAACGGATTCCGTTTCCGCACATCTGTGCCGTTGTGCCGTCAGAGTTGTAGAAAAACCAACCTATATCTGCATCATTAACGTTTGTGTTCGGAATTATAAGACCGTCCGCTCCTATGCCGAAATTTCTGTCGCAAAGCTTTATAGCCGCTTGGGACATATTATCCCAGAGATTATTCGCGGTCCCTTTTTCATATTTATCATAATCCAAGATTACAAAATCATTGCCGCAACCCTGCATTTTGGTAACTTTTAATCCCATATTTCAAAACCTCTCTGTTTATAGTAAAATTATATTAAAGAGGTAAGAGAATGGCAATAATAAAAGTACAAAAAGGAACAAAAGACATACTTCCGGAAGAAATGCCGATTTGGCATTTTATGGAAGATACGGCTAATAAGATTTTTACAAAATATGGGGCGAAAGAAATTCGCACACCGATTTTCGAAGCAACTGAATTGTTTGCCAGAGGCGTCGGAGATACTACCGATATCGTTAACAAAGAGATGTATACTTTCGAAAAAAGTGAGCGCTCTTTGACGCTGCGTCCTGAAAATACGGCAGGTGTTGTTCGTTCTTTTATAGAAAACGGTATGCATCGGCTTTCCGCACCGGTGAAGCTTTGGTATAAAGGCCCAATGTTCAGATATGAAAGGCCTCAAGCCGGAAGACAAAGACAATTCCATCAAGTCGGAGTGGAAGTCTTTGGGATAAGTCAGCCCACTGCCGATTCCGAAGTTATTTTAATGGCGGTAAATTACCTGAGCGCACTAGGACTGAATGATTTGAATGTTGAAATAAACTCTCTCGGCTGCCCAAAATGCAGAGAAGTATTTAAAACCAAATTAAAAGAAGCTATAAAACCGTATTTAAGTGAACTTTGTCCGGATTGCCAAACAAGGTATGAAAAAAATCCTCTGCGGCTTTTGGATTGCAAAGTTCCCGAATGTAAGGAAATATACGGAAAACCCGAAATACAAAAAGTGATTCAATCTGATTATATTTGCGAAGATTGTGCTCAACATTTTAATGAATTAAAAGGGTATTTAGACAATTTAGGTATTAAATATAGTGTAAACAAGCTTTTGGTAAGGGGCTTGGATTACTATAACAGAACCGTTTTTGAGATAACCTCCAACAATCTTGGTTCTCAAAATGCCGTATGCGGCGGCGGTAGATATGACAGTCTTGTCAAAAATTTGGGTGGCGAGGATGTTCCAGCCATAGGATTCGCTATGGGTATGGAGCGACTTGCTTCCTTAATAGGTCAGAGAGAAGATGTTAAAACAACCGCGTTTGTTGTTTGCAATGATTCACTTCAAGGTATTAAACTGACTGAAGAATTGCGTAAAAACGGAATCACTGCGGAATTCGATTTGACTAATAAAAAGTTTGTAAAGCAGTTGGAAAAGGCCTCTAAAACTGCAAAATATGCTTTGATAATTGGTGAAGACGAGCTCGCTGCAGACAAAGTCACTATTAAAAATCTTGAAACATCAGAACAAAAGACGGTCAACAGAATAGATGTTTTAAAAGAATTAGCGTAGTTGATTAGAGTGCAACCCTTTTGAATAATCACGAATGTTATTAAAGGTTACATCAAGAAGTTTCTCTATGGAATCTTTCGTATTATACGCAATGTGCGGAGTTACTATTACATTTGTCATTCCTAGAAGTTTTTGCAGCGCAAGTGCCTTGGTTAAACACTTAGAATTCTCAGGGTTTGTATCTATAGGAATATCGTTTACTGCAATATTCTCACACTCTACTGTATCCAATGCAGCACCTCCCAAATGCCCTGAAATAAGGTTATTATAAAGCGCTATGATATCAACGAGTTCTCCTCTTGCTGTATTTATAAGTAATGCGCCTTTTTTCATTTCTTTCAAAATTTTCTCATCAATGATATGGTAGGAATCTTTTGTATATGGTAAATGCAGCGTAACTACATCCGAATTTTTGATTAATTCTTTAAACTCACAATATTCACCGAATTTTGCAATATCGTTATTCTTTACAGGGCTGCATATATAAACTTTCATACCAAAAGAATTGGCGATTTTTGCCACAGAACTACCTATTGAACCGCATCCGATTATTCCTATTGATAAATTTTCTAAATTTCTGCCCTCGTATAAAGGGTGTGAAATTAGACCCTTTTGAACATCCAAATATGATGGGATTAATTTTCTTAAAAGCGCAAGTATCAGCATAAATGTAAATTGTGCGACAGAGCTTTCCCCGTACCTGCCGACATTAAATACGGCTATGTTATTCTGAGTACAATATTTTAAATCAATATGGTTATATCCGGTTGAGCGTGTAGTTATAATCCTTAAATTCTTGAATTTTTTAATAATATTTTCCGTTATATTTGAAGTTATAAAAACGCTTAAAATGTCCGTTTCTTCAAGTTGTTTTTCGGTTAAACCGGACATCTCGTTTAATGGCTCTTTTATAAATTCAATTTCAAAATCCGGCAATTCGTGAGTTTCAAAATATTCTTTTTCCGAATCTCTGAAATCAAACATTAACATCTTCATATCAAAATACTCCTTACATAAGGAGTATTACGCATAATTTTTTTTTACAAATTCCCTTACCGAGTAATTATGTGTACAACATAAGTTGTTGTTCCAATTCGCCTTTGTGAAGAGCGCAGTCAAGTCCTGCATGCGCATAAGATATTACGTTTGCGGATTCTCTGTGTTTGCCTGATGTAAAGATGTTTATATTCTCAGCGAATTCTTTATATTCGTCTTTATCTTTTCCTCTAAGTTGGTTAGCCGATTTTACGCCGGTCTTGCTAAACAATGCAGCAATACTTTTTTTGCAGTCTTTGATTGCCCTTACATAAGTGTTCCATTTTTTATTACTTTCTTTTATTTTTTCATCGAGTTCTTCCATTTCCTGAGCTCTTTCATCAATCATATTTTGTATAGGATTTTCGGTCTCTTCACCCGGCTTGAAATCAAATAAAAGAGAATTTTTGTCAACAATTCTTCGTACCCCGTTTTCATCTATTATCACAACATATCTATTGTTATTTGAATAGCTTACAACGGTAACCTTTTTATTATTGTAGGTTGCTTGCTCTCCTCTTGTGTATTGGTCATAGATACTTACCATGTATATACTCCTTATATATTATAAGTGTGTTTTCCTGAAAAAATTGCCTTTTTCGCTAGTATTTGTTAACTTTTGTAAAATAAAATTAATAAATGTAAAACTTTGTTCATAATATCTTTACAATTTATGAGTAATATGAAAATATTATTCGTATCACGAATCTTTAAGATAAAAGCGTGTTGATTAGGGTATATGTGAACGGGTAAAGAATTTCTTTCCCCGTTTTTTATGTATATAGGTAAATCGGATAAGTCAGGTAAACGAAATTTTTATGTTATTATGGCTTTAATGACAGAGTTTGAAAATATAGTTGATAAATATATTACTGATAATTTGAAAGATATTTTACCTGACGGTGAACTAGTATCTTTTTTATGCAACGGATCTAAAAGGATCCGTTCAAAACTTGCTGTTCTTTTTGTTTACGCGCACGGGAAAGCATTAAGCGAGGAAATAGGCAAAGTTATAGCAGCTTGTGAACTCATCCACAATGCATCTTTACTGCATGATGATGTGATAGATAATGCCGAATTACGGCGTGGGGTGACTACGATAGGGAGAAAGTTTTCCTATGATATTTCAATACTGTCCGGGGACTATTTGGTTTCAAAAGCAATAGAACTTTTACTGGAAATAAATAATTCTCAAATATCTTATATTTTCAACAAATGTGTACAAAATATGTCGTTTGCGGAAATTAGGCAATATTTTTTACGTGATAAAAAGCTTTCTGTTGATGATTATATAGAAATATGTAAGGGGAAAACGGCAGGGCTTTTTGCCGCTGTGTTGGAAAGTTGTTGTATTTTATCGGATATTGAGAGTTCTGTTGCAGAAAGGTTTGGTAATTTATTTGGGGTTTATTATCAAATAAAAAATGATATGGAGAGTTATTCTGAGAGTATTGACAAAAAAAATAAAATTTTAACGTTAAAAAATATTGCAGGGATTGAAAACACACAAATTTTATTGGATAATTACAGGCGGGAATTGAATGCTATACTGGCAGAAATTCCTCAGAATCGTTATAGTTTGGAGATAGAGGATATTATTAATAATTTATGATAGATAAAGAGAAGTTCAAAGCAGGGCTTAAGGAAACAATAGATACAATAGTTTTTGTAATAGTCGCTGTGATTATAATAAGGTTCTTTGTTGCAGAATTACGCTGGATTCCATCTGGTTCAATGAAGCCGACGCTTGTTGAGGGTGATAGGATAGTAGTTGAAAAATTAACTAAATATCCCAATATAATTAATATTCACAAGTTTGAAAATACACCGAAACGTGGTGATGTAATGATATTTTATCCGCCATTCGTAAAACTGAAAGTCGACCCTTGGTCAGTATTCAGCAGATTAACCGGTTTCTTCTGTAAGGATGTTGCATATATAAAACGAGTAATTGGGCTTCCGGGGGAAAAGTTCCAGATAAAGCAGGAAAAAGACGGTGCATACAGAGTGTACATCAATGATACACCACTGAATGAAGAATATATAATGAGCGAATATGATTTTCACAGATGCCGTGAAAATATGTATTGCGGTCCTTTTATTATTCCTGAGGGTGAATATTTTATGATGGGGGATAACAGAGGAAATTCTCAAGACAGCAGATTTTGGGGTACATTGCCTCAAAACAGATTTATAGGCAGGGCAGTCTTTGTATTTTGGCCTTTGAACAGATTAAAAATTTTGAATTAATAATTATGGGGTATTTAACGGAGATTCTATTATGATAATGATAGCTGTGGCATTTCTTTTAAGTATGATTCTGTGCTTACTTTTGGGAGTTCCATATATAGATTTTTTAAAGAAAAAGACAATAGGACAATATATCTTGGAAGTTGCACCGGAAGCACATGCTCAAAAGGCAGGAACGCCTACAACCGGCGGTGTGTTTATAATACTTGCAATTATAATATCTTCCATAATCACCTTGTTATTAGCAGAAAAAATGGATAAAACAGCACTAGTCATATTAATAACTTTGTTCTTTATGACGCTTGCGGGTTTTCAGGATGATTTCTTGAAAATTAAAGGACACGAAAATAAAGGTTTAAGCCCGAGAGGGAAGTTGATAAGGCAAATTTTGATTGCTCTTATTCCGACCTTTTATGCAGTTCAAACTTACGGTACGGTTATTACATTCGGGTCAAAGAGTTTTGATATAGGTATAATGTATCCGATACTTCTTGTTTTTATAATTACGGGTGCATCCAATGCATATAATTTGACTGACGGCTTAGACGGACTAGCTGCTTCAGTCGGGATTCCGTCTTTCTTAGCTTGCGGGTTAATAGCACATATGGGCGGACATAATGTAGTGGCAATTATTTGTGCATCAGTAATAGGTGCTTCATTGGGATTTTTAAAATATAATAAACCCAAAGCCCAAGTTTTTATGGGTGATACAGGGTCATTGGCACTCGGCGGCTTATTGGGTACCCTTGCGATAATGGGCAGATGCGAAATCCTTTTAGCCATATTTGGTGGTGTAATTGTCGCAGAAACTCTTTCGGTTATTTTACAAGTTACGAGTTATAAATTAACCGGAAAAAGAATTTTTAAGATGTCTCCGATTCATCATCATTTTGAGTTGTGCGGACATTCTGAAAAAAGGATTGTTGCCGAGTTTACGGCAGTTTCTTTAATTTTATCAATAATTGCCGTCATTTTATATTTAGTAATCTAAGAATTTTATATAGGTGGATAGATGTCGAATAAGGTTTTAGTATTAGGTTTATCAAAGAGCGGAATAGCCGCTGCAGAATACGCTTTAAAAGCAGGTTACGATGTTTACATAACAGAGGGGAAAGCCCCTAAGGATGAATATAAAGTAAAAATTGAAGAGTTGTCAGATAAAGGAATTCATATTGAAACAAACGGACATTCCGACAGTTTTATTGAGGGTTCAAAATTCGCTATTACAAGCCCAGGTATTCCGCCAAAGTCAGAGATAATTAAAAAATTAAAGATGAAAAATATTCCGATAATTTCGGAGGTCGAGTTTGCGTACAGAAATACAAAAACTCCTTTTATAGCAATAACCGGAACTAATGGTAAAACTACGACTACGGCACTTGTTTCACATATATTGAAAGCCGAATATAAAGCGCCGTTTTGCGGTAATATAGGTGTTCCTCCATCATCTTTGATTTATGAGGATTATGATTATTTGGTCTGCGAAATCAGTTCTTATCAGGCGCAAATGACAGAGGAGTTTAAACCGTATATATCCGTTTGGACAAATTTTACACCTGACCATATTGACTGGCATGAGGGATTGGAAAATTATTTTAAAGCAAAGGCAAAGATTTTTGCAGGAAAACAATCTCCCAAATATGCGGTTTTGAATGCAAAAGATCCAAAATTATTCGAGTTCGCAAAAGAGTGTAACAAGTCAAAAGTATTTTTATTTGATACTGATAAAATGGATAATTGTTGCTATATTTCAGGGGATTCAATATGGTTTAAATCAAACGGTACGCCTGAAAAAATTATCGATTTAAAAGATTGTTCGCTTGTGGGGCATCACAATTATCAGAACATAATGTGCGGTATAATTTGCGCAAAACTTTGCGGGATCTCTAATGAGCAAATTAAAGACAGGATAATGTCTTTTAAGGCCCCCGAGCACCGCTTGGAAAAGGTTAGGGAAATGGACGGTATTACGTTTTATAATGATTCAAAAGCGACAAATCCCGAGGCCTCTATAGTTGCCATAGATTCCTTTAACAATGTAGATGTAGCCCTAATTTTGGGTGGGCGGGACAAAAATACCGATTTAACGGAAATGTGTGATTCGATTAATAAACATATTAATACGGTACTGTTAATTGGTGAAGCAACTCAAAGATTTGAAGATAATCTGAAAAAAAACGGGTTTAATAATATAATAAAAGAAACGACAATGGAAAGTGCAATTGACAAAGCAATAAGCTTGAAACCCGATGTTGTTTTGTTATCGCCGGCATGTGCAAGCTTTGATATGTTCAAAAGCTATGAGCACAGAGGAGAAGTATTCAAAGAGTATGTCTTATCAAAATAAAAAAAGTAATAAACAATATGATTCTACTCAAAACATGCAGTCAGACAGACCGCTTTTGATTGCTGTCATTTTCCTTGTTGTAATAGGTTTGATGGCAATATTTTCTGCAAGTGCACCAAAATGTGTTGAAATGGGGGTTAATCCCGCAAGGTTTTTGATGCAGCAGCTGATTGGCGTTGCAGCCGGCTTTATAGGTCTTAAATTTTTGTCTAATTTTCATTATAAAAAGCTTATGACTTTTACGCTGCCTTTTGCTTTTTTTGTTATAGCAATGCTCGTTCTGGTTAAAGTCGCGGGGGTAACGGTGAATGGAGCTCAAAGATGGATAAACATCGGTCCTATGAGTTTACAGCCCTCTGAATTTGCAAAGCCGGCAATAGTTTTACTTCTCGCAGGAGTATTTTACAGAAATACTAACATTTTTGATAACAATAAGGTCGTTACTGCATTTATCCCCATACTTATAATGCTGGGGCTTATTTATATTCAACCGAATTTAAGTATGTTGATACTTCTTTTGGCAACCTCAGTTGCAATATATATATGTGCTGGGGGTTCAATACAGCTGATTTTGTGGAGCGGTGCTTGTTTTATACCGCTATTGTTAATGAAAGGTTTAAGAGGATATCAATCATCACGAATTACGACATGGCTGCATCCCGAAGCAGACCCCTTGGGTGCAGGTTACAACGTAATTCAATCCCTTGTAGCATTTGCATCCGGCGGATTTTACGGAGTGGGGTACGGAAGTTCAAAACAAAAGCTTGCCTGGCTTCCGGAATCGCATACGGACTTTATCTATGCCGTTATAGGTGAGGAACATGGATTTTTAGGGTGTTTGCTTATTATATGTTTGTTTTGGACAGTATTACAAAGGGGTTTTATTATCGCAGTTAAATGTCAGGATATGTATGGCAAATTACTTGCCCTCGGTTTAACCTTTTCTATTTGTTTCCAGGGCTTTTTAAATATGTGGGTCGCAAGCTCATTTGTACCTGCAACCGGTGTTCCAATGCCGTTCATAAGTTATGGCGGTTCTTCCGTTATGGTATCATTATGGATGGTAGGAATTCTGTTGAATATATCAAAAGATAATGTAAAAAGAATAAGGAAAAACACTAATGCCGGAAGCATATAAAAGAATATATTTTGTCACGGGCGGCGGCACAGGCGGTCATATTTACCCCGCAATGGCTGTTGCGGATGCATTATCGTCAAAAGGCGCGAAAGTTTATTACGTTGGAAATAAGCGTAATATGGAATTATACCTTGCACAGCAAAAGGGCTATAAATTTTTGCATGTCGGTGTATCCGGAATGCCAAGAAAATTAAATTTGAAGTTGTTGTATTGGGGAATACGTCTATTACGCGCAGTTATGTACTCAATAAAGTATATTAAAAAATATAAGCCAAACGCTGTCTTCGCAACAGGCGGTTATGTTTCCGCACCAATGCTTTTTGCTTGTATAATTACCAAAACCCCCTATGTAATGCACGATTGTGATGCTATGCCGGGATTGGTAACCCGTCGTTTATCGAAAAGGGCAAAATGTGTTTCTTTAGCATTTGATAGAGCAAAACGGTATATTCCCAATAAGAACATTATTATAGCGGGTAACCCAATAAGGGATGGCTTTCAAGTGATTAATAAAACAGATGCCAGGTCAAATCTCGGTTTAAATAATAAATTGACGCTGGCCGTTATGGGCGGTTCCCAAGGTGCAAGGACGATAAATAATGCAATGTCTGAAATTCTTAGAGAAATTGTCCAAGAATATGATGTTCAGGTAATATTTCAAACAGGGAAAAGGAATTATGACGAGGTTGTTGATAAATTAAAGTATATTTATCCTGCGTGGGAGCAAGATAAAAGAATACTTTTGAAACCATATTTTGATGATATGATATCGGTTTTAAAAGCTTCTGATATAGTAATTTCCCGAGCGGGTTCCCTTAGTATTTCGGAAATTTGTGCTTCGGGGTGTGCAAGTATTTTGGTGCCTTATCCCTATGCTGCGGCAAACCACCAAAGAATAAACGCAAAATATATGTTGGATAACGGTGCGAGTATTTATATTGAGGATAGAGATTTAGAACCTAATAATCTGAGAGATATTTTGCTTTTAATGATAAAAAATCCTATTAAAATGAATTATCTGAAGCAAAATGCGGATTATTTGGCAAAATACGATGCTACGGAAAAAATTGTCGAATGCCTTGAAAAAATTGTGTAATCGTTTTTTGTGTGATAATATTATACACAAATCAACAACGGGGGAAATGGTATTATGCGTGTAATTATGGATAAAGTCAGAACAACTTCATTTGTTTTAAGAAATCGCTTTTGCGGATATAAATTATTACAAAATCCCAAAGGTACAAATCCTAATGAAGTAACAATGCTTAAAACCTGGTTCGGATTGGTAACTCCTGAATTTAATGACAAGTGTTATTACTACAAGCGGATACATCGTCATAAGTATGGAGATAAATTCGTTAAAGATGAAACAATGTTGATGAGTGAATATTTAATTGATCCTGCTACGAAAACATACTCAAACAAAAGAAAAAATATAAGGGGGTATATAATAAAAGATGGGAAATACAAATCTCTAAACCGGACTAATTTTTCACAAGATGAAATTGACAACAGACCTGTTCCGGAATGGTACAAAAGCGGATTTTTGAATATACATAGTGAGGAATTTGATTTTAGAGATGAAGTACAAAAACGAGAAAAAGAAAAAGAATACTACTTACCACGTCCCGGACTTTTTGCCAGAATAGTTTCTTTAGGCGGATGGAGAGAGATGTTGGGTTATGATGTTACAGAACGTCCTATAGAACCGAGTTTTTGGCATGTTCTAAAAACAAATCTTAGCGGCGGAGGTATTCATACCAAAAATAAAGAACACTACAACAGATTTTGGCAATTTATGGGTAAAATATTTAAAGATTAATATATTTACTCCAAATAAAAACTTTATATAAGTGCGATTTTGTTACCTGCGAAATAGCAGGTGGGTGAGTGCCTCAGAATATCCGTTTCCCGCTGGCGATTTTTTGATCGGCGGGTATACTTCACAAACTATAGAGCTTACTCTCCCTTTTTATAAATAATGTAGGAACAAAATAAACACCTATATAAAGTAATAATATTATCTCATATTTTTTATTCCTTTTCAACTGAATGTATATTTTGATATAAAACTTATTAATCATTTACTTAGTATTTAGTTTGCAACATTCTTTCTTTTTACCCGCAACAAAAAGAAAGAATATCGCCCAAGAAAGAAAAACTCGGCAGATGTTTCCTATGCACTGCGTGCATTATATTAAATGGCTGTTTGCTGTAAACAGGCACGTTTACGACTTCTACCGTTGATGCGGCAACACGGACTCGGCACAAGGTTGTTCGCTTTGTATATAGCAAGCGTGTGCGATAAACGGTAGCGAGCAAAAACATCAAAATATTCAATTGATTATATTTATACTTTAATTGATTTTACTATATGGTAAAATCATATTATGAAAGAATTTAAAGTAATGAATTTATCTGAGCGGGATATTGAAACAGAACTCGAAAAAATCGGGTTTGATTCTTCATATAAAAAAGTTGCTTCTGATAAGTTCAGATATAAAAATATAAAAATTTTTGATTTAACATCTGCTCAAGTTAATATATTAAAACAAACCGCGTTGTCTGTTGGTGCAGATTGTGCTTCACACAGGGATGTTATAACGGGCTCGGTTGAAAAATCTGACGCAATATTGGGCGGAAGTTATTCACAAATAAAGAAGATTGCAGAAAAACTACAATCGCAGCCATTTTCATTAAGTTGCTTGGCAGAGGTTATACTAAAGGAACTTGAAGCTACGAAAACTAAAACAAAACTTGTAGGGATTTTGAACGTTACTCCAGATTCATTTTCTGACGGGGGTAAATATTATGAACCAAAATTAGCAATCGAGCATGCTTACAAAATAGCGGAAGATGGTGCTGATATTATTGATATAGGCGCAGAAACCACAAAACCGTTTTCAACAGAGGTAAGTGCGGAAGAACAAATAAGAAGGTTAAAGCCGGTGTTAAACGGCTTAACGGATATAAATATACCCATAAGTATTGATACCAGAAGTTCTGAAGTCGCAGATTTTGCATTAAATAACGGTGCGAAAATAATAAATGATGTATCAGGGATGGATTATGATTCGCATATGGTTGATATTGTCGCTAAATATAACGCTACTGTTATAATTCAGCATTCTAAAGGAACTCCTGAAACCATGCAGATAAATCCTACATACAAAGATGTTGTTGAAGAAGTATATTTAAACCTTTTAAATAAAATTAATTATGCGAAATCAAAAGGAGTTGGAGTAAATAATATTATTGCCGATGTCGGAATCGGGTTCGGTAAAACGAGAGAAGACAACTACAAACTTCTTGAACGAATAGAGGATTTTAAATCACTGCAAGTTCCGTTAATGGTCGGCTTATCCAGAAAATCTTTGTTAGGTGTAAAAGAATCGGATAATGAATTAAAAGATGCTTTAACTATTGCAGTTTCATATCCCCTGATTCAAAAAGGGGTTGAGTATTTAAGGGTGCATAATGTTATGCTTCATAAAAGATTGCTCGACTTAACTAATTAGTATTTACCCGATTGACGGATTTGTATTTTTTAATATTGCTTTAACATATAAGAAATAATTGAGCAGGAATAGTGTATGAGTATTGCAAAAGATTGTTGTCTTATATGTATTTTAATTCTTACTTTTTATTATATTTTTCAATATAATTCTTTAAAACGTAAATTCTTTAAAGAAAAAGAACTTTTTATTCATATACTTGGACATGATTTCAGAGTACCTGTTATAGCTCAAATCAGGGGGCTTGATTTGGTATTACAAAAATCATTTGTTGTTCAGGAAGACGATTTTTTGCTTGATGAAATTAATAAAAGCTGCAAATATACACTCGATATGGTTACTATGTTGATGAATATTTACAAGATAGAGAACGGTGAAATTATTTTGAATTACGAAAATATTAATCTTAGAGAGTGTTTTACGACAATCTTGGATGAGTTTTCTGATTGTATAGAAAGTAAAAATATAAATATCGTCTTTGATGTTGGTAATGAATCAATATATGCGGACAAAACATATTTTATAAAAGCATTGAGAATTCTCATTAACACAGTGCTAAGATATTCTGCTAACAATAAAACAGTATCGATTACTTTATTAAAAAATATTAATGGTATGAAACTAACTCTGAAATACGTCGGGAATTCTTTATCACAAGATGAATATTCAAGACTGTTTGAATTAAATCCGACATATTCCGCAGTTGGGCAAGGAATTCAAATGTATTTGTGTAAGAAAATTATTGATTTGCATAACGGTAAGATAAAATTTTGTCCCAAATTAAATCAAAATAATGATTTTGATGTTATTTTACCTTATTAAATGTTTTAAAATAAAGGTTGATATGTAATGTCGTTTATCAAATCTTGAGTTACAGGGTTAAATTTTTCTATATGCTTTACTGAATTATCATTGTTAAACATTATGTATTCGTATCGATGACTTAATTCAAGATTGCCCGGAACCAGTGGATTTACTAATCCTTTTTCTACATCACAAAATTTCGTAGTGTAATTATGTACGAAATTAGTATCTCCAATACGTTTGTAAATGCTCTCTACATTACCATGTTCATTAAAAAATACTTGTTCTAATACCTTATCGGTTTTAGGGTTGTAATATTTACAAGCGCTAACCCTGCTCAAGTCATCAGTTAACATGACTTGTCTTCTTAATATAAAATTTATTGCTACAAATTTTACAAAATTTAACATACATGTAGAATTGGGGTGGTAATATATCAAAAGGATGTTAACATGATATTACTAGGTGGGGTAAATTTTTGTTAAAAAATTTAAATAAATATGAATTTTTGTAACAATATTATCAATTATTAATATTTACAAGTTTTAAAAGAGAAATAGTGAAGGCAGAAAAGTGAAGAACCCTAACGATATTATCGGTATAAATAAAAGTAGTACTAAGACAGCTAAAGCTGTTAATAGTGCTATGACTTCTCCTATAATACAGGAAAACTTGGTATCAAAAGTTAATGAGTTGACATTAAATTCTTCTTTCTCGCCGAGATTGAGTATTCAAAATCCTGTAATTGAAAAAGAAAAAAGCAAACCATTGAATTATAAAAATTATAAGAGTGTTATAGAAAGAATTATAGCTTTCCAAGACATAAGCAGTGTTGAAGATTTTTATCATAAGATTTACTCTATAATTTTAGAAAATGTTGATTCCAATTTCTTTGCAATCGGTTTGTATAAAGAACAATCCAACTGCATAAATCTCATGCTGCAGGATAAATTGGAAAATGTTTATTCGACAAAGTTTTTTATGCGTGATACTTCAAACCCTGTTATTCAGGTCTTTAATTCACATAAGCCAATGTTCGTGTGCAAACAGGATTATTTAAAGCTTTTCTATTATAAAAACTGTTCGACTGCAATTTTCCCACTAATGTCTGCGAATAAGTGTATAGGCGTGTTTATTATAGAAGAACCAAATGCTCAGCAAAATGCGACTATATATGCACTGATTGCAAAATATATCGCACTCGTTACTGATAATTTACAATTAATGGAAAAGAGTAAGGAATTTGTAAATACTGATAATTTAACCCTTTTATATAACCACAGGGGGTTCCAAGAAATACTGTCAAACGAAATAAAGAGGTCTGAAACCAATAAACAAGAATTATCTATCATAATGATGGATATAAATAACATTACTAAAATCAACAGAGAACAGGGGCATGCCAAAGGTGATGAAGTAATAAAACTTGTGGCTGAAAAGATTAGACAAAATATCAGAGAAAATGACGTAGCCGGCAGATACGGCGGAGATGAACTTGCTATAATCTTGCCAAATACTTCATGTGACAGGGCAAAATATCTGGCAGAATATTTAACTTATTCACTGTCCTGCTGCTTTATTGACGGAATTGGACCCATCAAAGTTTCTGTTGGTGTTGCAACGTATCCTGATTGCTCTGATGATAAAGAAAAACTGTTAATTCTTGCTGAACAAGCGATGTATATTTCAAAAGCCAAAGGATATAAAGATGGTATGTCTGCGATCATCAGTTCCAAAGACTTTAACTTCTGGGATAATGTCGCACTTCAATCGTATGCGGAAGTCGTTGCGAAGCGTCATTCGCAATTGGGAGTTAACTTTGAAGACGAATTGATTTCAAAATTCCATAATGAAGACAATATGACAGAAAGCAGAATTTGGGAAATCGCAACTTCTCTTGCAGGTGCAATTGATGCAAAGGATACTTATACAAAAGGTCATTCAACCTCTGTATCCAAGTATTCTGAGGCGTTGGCGAGAGCAATAAATCTTCCTGAAAAAGAAATTAACAGAATCATGCTGGGTGCCCTGTTGCATGATGTCGGGAAAATAGGTATTCCGGAAAATGTCTTGAAGAAAGAGGGCCCATTATCTGACGAAGAATGGGCAATAATGAAACAACACCCTGTAATTGGTGTTGATAAAGTTTTGCAGCCGAATGTAAGTTTGAGAGATTTAATACCGATTGTAAAATATCACCATGAAAGAATAGACGGTCGTGGTTACCCTGAAGGTTTGTACGGAAATGAAATACCGCTTGCGGCGAAGATAGTAGCGATTGCGGATACTTATCATGCGCTTACAAGTGACAGACCATACAGAAACGGTATGAGTATAGAGCAAGCTATTTCAATTCTTGAAGAAGGCGCAGGTACTCAGTGGGATGCTGATTTAGTCAGATCTTTCATTCAAATTGCGCCGTCACTTGGTATTTAAAAAAATAGACGTCTATTTACTTGACTTTTTTGTCAATGCCATTAAATATCTGGTATGGACAAAGATTATTATAAAATACTCGGAGTCATTGAGTCTGATTCTCCGGAAGATATTAAATGTGCTTATCGCAAGCTTGCAAGAAAATGGCATCCTGATGTCGCGGGTAACAGTGCAGATGTTCTTTCAATGTTTAAAGAAATAAATGAAGCTTACGAGATATTATCTGATTCTGTTAAAAAAAGCGAATATGATAAAGCTCGCAGATTTTATAATTATGCAAAAAATGGTGCCGAAACCACAAAAAAGAGTTCAGAGAATTTTAATAATTCAAATACAGACAACGATAAGTTTAAAAATTTTTCCAAAAACATAAATGATTGGTTTTACAACAATCAGAAAAAATATGAAAAAAAGCAAAATGAAAAAGCATTGCCTAAGCGTGGGAAAGATATTTTTGCGGATATAGAAATATCAGTTTTCGACGCAATAAACGGAACTCAAAAAGTAATAAATGTGCTGCAAACATATCCGTGCCCGAAGTGCGGCGGGAGGAAATTCATTAATGAAACACTTTGTCGGCATTGTAACGGCACAGGCGAAATTTCAGGGCATAAAAAATTTACCGTAAAGATTCCGGCTGGTATAAAAAATGGTGCCAAAATTCGTCTGGCAGGTGAAGGCGGCGAGGGATTAAACGGCGGTTCTAATGGGGATTTATACATAACGGTTAGTGTAAAACAAAATAATTA
Organism: Candidatus Gastranaerophilales bacterium; assembly: GCA_905236055.1. GTDB lineage: Bacteria > Cyanobacteriota > Vampirovibrionia > Gastranaerophilales > Gastranaerophilaceae > CAG-196. The sequence goes on from CAJOOA010000037.1 coordinate 28,697, forward strand.
TAAAACTGACGGGCTTGATATAATAAGGACTGTTTATATTGAACCCTATGAGGCCGTCTTGGGCGGAAATATTGAAATTAAGACCATAAACGGAAATTATAATTTCAAAATTGCTCCGAATACTCAGAACGGACAAAAAATACGCCTTTCTGGCTGCGGAATTGTACAAAATGAAAAAATTGGTGATATGATTATTGTATTGGAAATCAGGATTCCTAAATCGCTTTCTAAGGAGGAGAAAGAGCTCTATAAAAAGCTTTCGGAAGTTTCCTCTCACAGTATCAGAGAATCAATTTATGACTAATCAAGCAAAAATAAAAGAAATTTTTACATCAATACAAGGCGAGGGCCCTTATGTAGGCAAGAAACAATTGTTTATAAGGTTTTGCGGATGCAATTTGGCTTGCAAATATTGTGATACGGAATTTGATTCAAACGACAGCCATACATATTCGGTTGAGGAATTATCAAAGATTGTCGAGGATAATTTGGACTGCCATTCTGTTTCATTGACGGGAGGAGAACCTTTGCTCCACTCGGAATTTCTAAAAGTATTTCTTCCAAAATGTTCGCTGCCCGTTTATTTGGAAACTAATGCGACTCTAGTGGATAACCTTGCGGAAATCATTAACTATGTTGACTATATTTCTGCAGATATAAAACTTCCAAGTTCCACAGGACTTGAGCCGCTTTGGGATGAGCATAACGATTTCTTTGCAAAAGCCGGCGGCAAAAAATTATTTGCAAAGGTCGTTTTTAATAAAAATATTACTGATGGAGAAATTGAAAAATCTGTCGAACTTGCGGACAAGTATGGCATAGAATTGATATTGCAGCCGGAATGGAACTCTGAGGGTACGATGCTTGATACAGATTTTCCCGAACGTATACTTAACGCATACCTTACTAAATACAAGAATGTACGGCTGATTCCACAGGTGCATAAATTTTTGAACCTTAGATAAACTCTTTACTCTGTTTTTTTTTGATGTTAGAATTTTTACGTATTCCCGGATCGTCTAGCGGCAGGACTGAAGATTCTGGCTCTTCCAACGGTGGTTCGAATCCATCTCCGGGAGTTTTAAATAAAAAGC